>JANMVY010000839.1:0-3420 GCA_031393535.1 Actinomycetes bacterium
TGATGCGTCAGTTCGCCGCGCTCGGCTGCTCGCGTCTCGTGGTGTCGGTGCAGGAGTCGGGCAGCACCGACATCGAAGTCATCCGCGACTTCGTGCGGCGAGTTCTGGACGTCATCGACAAGTTGTGAGCACGAACGTGGAGGTTCCGCGCATGCGGATCGATATCGGCAACATCCGCATCACCCAAGTGCGCGAGAGCTTGGCTCCCGTGCCGCTCGAGGGCATGTTCCCCGACGCCGACCGCTCGGTGCTCGATGCCAATCTCCACTGGCTGAAACCCGACTACGTCGACGACGACGGCCAACTCGCGTTGTCCATCCACGCGCTGGTGATCGAGTCGTTGGGCAAGGTGGTGGTGGTCGACACCTGCGTGGGCGATCGCCCCGTACCGGGGTACGACGCATTGTCGAACCGCAAGACGACCTTTCTCGCGGACTTCGCCGCGGCGGGCTTCGACGTGAACGCGGTCGACATCGTGATGTGCACGCACTTGCACTTCGACCATGTCGGGTGGAACACGCGCCTCGAGAACGGCAAGTGGGTTCCCACGTTTCCCAACGCGCGGTACCTGTTCAACCGCACCGAGTACGAGTACTGGGCGGGCGGCGGCGAAGGCTACGCGCACACGTTCGACACCGCTGTGGCACCAGTCATGGCGGCGGGTCTTGTCGATCTCGTCGACGAGCATCACCGCATCAACGACGAGATCTGGTTCGAGCTCACACCCGGGCACTCGCCGGGCCACATGAGCGTGCGTCTCTCATCGGCTGGTGTCGACGCAGTGATAACCGGCGACATGGTGCACCACCCCATACAGTTCGTCGCGCCGCACTGGGCGATGTCGGCCGACGGTGACGCGGTGCTCGCCTCGCAGACCCGTCGCTCCTTTCGTGACCGGTATGCCGACTCGGGCGTACGCATCTTCGGCTCGCATTTCGCCGGCACAAGTTGCGGGCATCTCAGCCAATCCGGCGACAGTTTCCGATTCGACGCCGTCGACGACTGAGGCCGGGTCAAGGGGTGTTCAACCCGTCAGCTGATGCGCGCGGCGTAACCGGCCTACGCGAGCCGCCGGCCGAAGTGTCATCGCACCAGCGCGGCCGCGAGTCGCGGTGCGAGTGCTTCGAGCACCTCACGCCAGTCGCCGACGATGCCGACGTCGGCCCATTCGAAGATCATGGCGTCGGGATCGGTGTTGATCGCGATGATGGTGCCCGCTCCACGCATACCGACGGTGTGGTTGAACTTTCCCGACGCGCCGATCGAGATGAACAGCTTCGGCGCGATCGAATGGCCGGTGATGCCCACTTGGCGTGCCCGGGACATCCAGCCCTTGTCGGTCACCTTGCGGGTCGCGCAGTAGACGCCCCCGAGTGTGTCGCGCATTGCGTCGAGGGCCGGGTAATCGGTGGGCTTCACACCTTGCCCGACGCCGATCACCAAAGGAGCGGTGGCGAGCTCCTCGCTGTCGTCTTCGCGCGTCTTGCTCACCACGCGGACGCGGCTGGCCCGAACAACGTCGAGCACGGTCACCGCGGCCGACGTGATGGCGCGCGGTGTGCGCGTGGTGAGCACACCCGCACGCACGGTGGCCATCTGCACCGGCGACGAACAGAGAATCTCGACCACGAGCTTGCCGCCGAACGCGGGCTTCCATGCCACGAGCCGCCCGTCGCGCGCTTCGAGGTCGACGGCGTCGCCGGTGAGGCCCGCGCCGAGCTCGCACGCAACGCGCGACAGGACCTCGCGTCCCCACGCGGTGCTCGGGCCGATGACGGCCCAAGCGTCGAGCGACGCGAGGTGGCCGCGCAGCGCGGTGGCGACGTCTTCTTCGACCGTGTCCGCGGGGAGCGCGACGATGCTGTCCGCGCCCCAGGCCGCGAGCCGATGGGTGTCGCCCGGCGCCGGGCCGAACGCCACGACGTGACCGCCGATCGACGCGGCGAGCGAGGCCGCCTCGCCGAGCAACTCGCGCGTGATCTGGGTGCGTGACGGTTCGACCGTGACGATCACCGCGGGGCCGTCGGTGCGGCCCGCGCCGACAACGATCTCGCGTGATTGGTCGTGGCCGCGCATGTCGAATGCGCCGCGTTCGGCGAGTACCGCGAGCACCGAGCTGATCTGCTCGTCGAGGTCGCCCTCGGCGATGACATGCGCGCGGCTGACCTCGACTGTTCGCACTGCGCCGACCCGCGTCGGCGAACCGGCCTGGCCCCAGGGGCCTTCGCCGAGGTCGGCTGCGGTGAGCCGCGTGATGGTCGCTGCGTCGACCTCGGCCCACACGGCGGGGTCTTTGATCTTGCATGGATCGCACAGCCGCTCGGCACACGAGATCATCGCGGGCAGGTCGACCGCGACGTCGACCCACTCGTCGTCGTGCTCGAGTCGGAGCTGCAACGTGCGGTCGGCGAGCGTGAGCTCGCGTACACCGGTCGCGAAGGGCAGGCCCAGGAATTGCGCGACCTGCGGAGGTACCTGCCCCGTGTCGGCATCGACCGAGTTGCGTCCGAGCAAGACCAGGTCGAACCCGCCGAGCACCTCGATGGCTCGGGCGAGCGCCTTGGCGGTGGCCCACGTATCGCTGCCCGCGAACGCAGGGTCGGTGATGTGCACCCCGTGATCGGCGCCGAACGCGATGGCTTCGCGGAGCACGTTCTCTGCGCTCGGTGGGCCCAATGTGATGACGGTGAGCGTGCCCCCGCCGGCGCGCGCCAGCTCGCACCCCTTGGCCACCGCGCGGCGGCAGTAGTCGTTCATGTGCAGCTCGAGCCCGTCGCGCTGCAGGCGACCATCGGGGCCCAGGGTGAGCGCTTCGATCTTCGGGATCTGTTTGACGAGCGCAGCGATCCGCAGCGGCGTGGCCATGGGGGTCTCCGGGGGTGAGGTCAGTTCGGCGGCAGTGGTTCGAGGCTGTTGCGCTCGGCAACGACCTCGCCGTGGAACTCGGCCGGGTCGTGATAACCGATGCTCGCCCAGTCGCCGCTCATCAGCGCCTGCCAGTGCTCGTTGTTCTCGCGCCGCATCTCCTCGACGGGGATGTAGGTGCGCGAGTTGCGGTCGACCTCGGAGAAGCCGTGCACGACT
Organism: Actinomycetes bacterium; assembly: GCA_031393535.1. Lineage (GTDB taxonomy): Bacteria > Actinomycetota > Acidimicrobiia > Acidimicrobiales > WLNW01 > WLNW01. The sequence goes on from JANMVY010000839.1 coordinate 3,085, forward strand.
TCGGGCTCCATGCCGCGTCGTTCGGCGATCGGTGTGGCGGTCTCGACCGCGCGGCGCTTCGGGCTCACGACGATGTGACCGATGGGCTCGCGGCAGAGCCAGTCGGCGAGGCGATGGGCCTGGGTCCAACCGAGCGGTTGCAGGCCGGGGTCGGCCACACCGTCGACGTTCTCGACCCGCTCGGGGAGCGCGTGACGTACGAGGATGAGTTCCATGTCCACCGAGAGGGTAGCGTCCGCACGGGCAGGTTCCGGAAGGGGACACGATGGCGTTCCACGTGCGGCGTGTGGTCACCGGCCACGACGCCGATGGCCAGGCGATCTTCGTGAGCGACGG
>JANMVY010000849.1:0-3659 GCA_031393535.1 Actinomycetes bacterium
GAGCCGGTGGCGCAACGATGATGAAGCGCGTCGCCGAGACGCACGAGGTGATCGGCCCGGTGCTCTACCTCGTGAGCGACGCGTCGTCGTTCATCACCGGTGAAGACCATTGTGTGTCGGGTGGCATGCTGCGCGGCTGACATCGCGTCGAGCACCGCGAGACCTCACCGACGTGCGAGCCGATTGCGCACGAGGCGACCGGGCGTCGCGCCCGTCGGCGAGCCATCGCGGATGGTGACGACACCGTTCACCAATGTCGCGGCGAAGCCGACCGCCCGTTGCTCGAGACGCGTTCCACCAGCCGGCAGGTCGTACACGACCTTCGGTACCGAGGGCGCGATCGTGGCCGGGTCGAACACGTTGATGTCGGCCACCATGCCCTCGCGCAACAGACCTCGATCGGCGAACCCCCACGCGAGCGCGGGGGCGAACGTGATCATGCGCACCGCCTCCTCGAGGGTGAAGGCCTGCTGATCGCGTACCCAGTGCCCGAGCAGATACGTGTGGATCGACGAATCGGCGATCTGGCTCAGATGTGCCCCCGAGTCGGAGAAGGTCATCACCGTGCGCGGGTGGCGCAACACCTCGAGCAGCACGTCGTGATCCTGGGGGTACAGGCTCGGTTGGATGTAGAGCTGCGCCATGTCGGTCTCGAGCGCGAGCTCGATCATGGCCCGCGCCGGGCTCACCCCGCGCGCCCGTGCCACGTCGGCCACCGACGGGTTCGGCGGTAGACCATGCTGGTACACCTTGATCCCCTCGAAGTCGGGCTTGCGCGGCATCGCCCCGATGCCACGCCACGCGCTGTAGTCGCCGGCCATGGCGCCGGCTTCGAGCCGTTCCTGAACGGCGGGGTCGCGGAGGAGCCGCAGTTGCTCGGCGAGCGGTCGCCTGCGGAACGCGACCCAATCGGGCAACACGTCGAACGGCAGCTTCGTCGCGAATGACAACAGCACCGAGATGCCGCGGCAATGACTCTGACCAATGATGCGCCCGCCGCGTGCGGCGGCGGCGTCGATGAGCTCGAGCGACTGCCGGCCGCCGCTTTTGGTCGCGATGATGCCGAACGTCAGCGGTATGCCGCTGTCGACGGCGAGGTCACGCATACGGTCGAAGGCACGTTGGCGTACCGCGGGATCAGGGTCGTTCGAGCCTTCCGACCCGCCTTCGAAGATGCCGACGCCGAGATCGCTCATCACCCCGACGAGGCGCACCACTTCATCCCAAGATGCGAGACGCGACGCCACGGGACGGTTGTCGGATGTCTCGTGGTGCTCGCTGCGCGATGTGGACAACCCGAATGCACCGGCGCGCAGTGATTCGTCGAGGTGACGCGCCATGAGGTTCACGTCGGCGTCCGTGCCGGCTTCGTCGAATGCCCGCTCGCCCATGGCCCAGGTGCGCAACGCGGAGTGCCCGACCTGCGCGGCGTAGTTGATGCCCTTCGGCGTCGCGTCGACCGCGTCGAGGTACCCGGGGAAGCCTTCCCATGTCCACGGGATGCCTGCGGCGAGCGCCGCAGGATCGATGTCCTCGGCACGCTCGAGATTGCGCACCACGAGGGGTCGCGCATCATCGCGAACCGGCGCAAGGGTGAAACCACAGTTACCCATGACGACGGTCGTGACGCCGTGCCAACACGAGTTCGCACCGTGTGGGTCCCAGAACACCTGCGCATCCATGTGGGTGTGCCCGTCGACGAAACCGGGGGTCACCGCGAGGCCCTCCGCGTCGATCTCGTCGGCGGCTCGCTCACGAATGCGGCCGACACAGGCGATGACGCCGCCGGTGACACCCACGTCGGCCCGGTACGAGCCGAGGCCCGAACCATCGACGACCAGCCCGTTGCGGATGATGACGTCGTACATCGCGTTGGTACCCATCCGTTCGGACTGGTCGTGACTAATGCGTCTATATTAGCAGCGTGCACCATCGAGCCCGGGGCGATCGCGTGTGGCCATGGGGCGGCTCGCCAGGTTCGATCGACCGATGACTGCGGCGATCGACACCCGAGAGAAGCTGATGGACTCGGCGAGGCGTCTCTACGCCGAGCGGGGGGTCTTCAACGTGTCGCTGGCCGAGGTCGTGCGGGCCGCGGGCCAGCGCAACACGTCGGCCATCCAGTACCACTTCGGTAGTCGTGAGCAGCTGCTGCACGCGATCATGGAGCCACAGGTGCACACGCTGCGGGCGCGCCGCGATGAGCTGCTCACCAAAGCCCGCGCCGCTCCCGGCCCCGAGACGGTGGTCGAGGCACTGGTCCGTCCGCTCGCGGAGCTCGCCCGTGAGGGCTGGCGCGCGCGAGCCTGGATGAAGATCGGCCTCGAGCTCGCCGACCATGGCGACCGTCTCACGCCCGACCTCGAATCGTTGCTCTTTCGTGCCGGAGGCGGCGAGGTCTTGTCGCTTCTCGCCGAGCGGTGCCCGCCACTGCCCCTCGCGTTATGGGACCTTCGCACGAACATCTGCATCGGTTTCGCGGCGCGTGCGGCGACCGAACGAGCACGCATCATCGACGCTCGGCCGCGGCGTGCGCGTGGCATGCTCGATGACGAGGCCTTCGTCACCAACCTGGTCGACATGTTCCTCGGTGCGCTGACGGCCCCCGCGCCCCCAGGTACGTGAACCGTTTTCGCCGACCTGGGCCGCGTCGCCTTGCAGCAATGGCCGCACACACTCTTTCGTCTCGCACACATCAAGGGGAACCACGATCGCCGCCTCGGGGGCCCGACCGGCTGACACACGCAGCGGGCCCACCGCACCCGTCAGCCCCTATTCTGTGGCCGAGGCAGGGCGGTGCGCGTCGACGCGACCGACCGCGCGTCGCTCGACGAACTCGCAGCACGCGCAGCCGACGAGTTCGGCTCGGTGCACGTGCTCGCAAACCTCGTGGGGGTCATCACGAATCGGCGTCTCGACGAAGCGACCGAAGCCGAGTGGGCGTGGTTCTTCGAGTTCAACGTCATGGCGCACGTCCGCGCGAACAAGGTGTTCCTCCCACACCTCCGTGCGCACGGCGAAGGCGCACACATTGTCAACACGTCTTCGATGGCCGGGCTGCTCGCGCTGGATCCGGACCTGGTGGATGGGTTCAACATCGGGCTCTACACCACGACCAAACACGCATTGATCGGTTACTGCGCCATGCTGCGCATGGAGCTCGAACCCGGGGGCATCGGCGTGTCGGTGCTGTGTCCGGGCCACGTGGCCGGGAACCTCACCGCCACCTCGTCACGCAACAGGCCCGCGCGCTTCGGTGGGCCCATGGCGAATCCGCAGGAGGGCGCACCGATGAACGCTGCGGCGATGTCGGCCGAGCTCGTCGGCCCCATCGTCGCGCGCGCGGTCGCCGCGAACCGGTTCTACATCTTCACCCACGCCGCTCGGGGTGCCATGGTCGGTGCACGACTCGCGCAGGTACTCGACGACCAGCGGTTCCTCGCCGACGGGTGACGTCGAAACTAAAAGCGCACGTCCACTCGCTGCGGCCCGCGCATCATGAAGAACGCGACCCGCTCATAGGTCCAGCCGGGGGCAAGGGTCATCGAGGCGATCCGGTCGAGCACGGCATCGAGTGCACACGTGGCCTCGAGCCGCGCGAGTGCCGCGCCCACGCACAAGTGGATGCCGTAGCCGAAGCCGAAATGCTGTTTGCGCAG
>JANMVY010000054.1:0-1895 GCA_031393535.1 Actinomycetes bacterium
CGGGTGGCGTGGGCAAGACCACCACCGCGGCCGCGATCGGTTTGGCCGCGGCTCGCGCGGGTCGCCGGGCGATGGTGGTCACCATCGACCCGGCCCGACGCCTCGCCCAGGCTCTCGGGCTCGCGTCGCTCGACAACGACGCCCGCCTCGTCGAAGGCGCAGGGCGCAACGGCGGTTCGCTCCACGCAGCCATGCTCGACCCTCGCGCCACGTTCGACGCAATGGTGACGCGCTGCGCCCACGACGACGCGCAACGCGACCGCATCCTCGGCAATCGCTTCTATCAGAACATCGCCGGGAACTTGTCGGGCACCCACGAATACATGGCGATGGAAAAGCTGTACGACCTCGCCAACACCGAGACCTACGATCTCATCGTCGTCGACACCCCACCCAACCGCGATGCGCTCGCATTCCTCGACGCACCGCGGCTTTTCGCGCGGCTGCTCGACAACTGGCTCTACAAGATCCTCGTCACGCCGAGCCGTGGCATCGCCCGCACCGCTGCCGCAGGCGCACACACGATCGCTCGCCAACTCACACGTGTCGTGGGCGCGGCAGTCCTCGACGACACCATTGCGTTCTTCCGCTCGCTCGACGGCATCGAAGAGGACTTCCGCCATCGAGCGAATGAGGTCTTCCGCACGCTCCAATCCGCTGACAGCGCGTTCGTGCTGGTCGTTTCACCGCGACCCGACACCCTCGCCGAGGCGCAGGGATTCGTCGAGGCGCTCGCCACCGCGGGCCTGGCCGTGCGCGCCGTGATCGTGAACCGCACGACGCCGTCGTTCGGCGACGTCGCCGTGCCCGCCGGCCGATCTGGCGCGGCGCGGGCACTTGCCGACTTCCGTGCCTTGGCCCGCCGCGAACAGGCCGAGATCCACACGTTCGCCACGACAATCCCGGGCGCGGCGCTGGTGCAGGTACCGATGCTCGCTCGCGACATCCACGACCTCGAGGGCCTCGCGACCATCGCCGACTTGTTGCTCGTCACCCCGGGACCCACCACGACGTGACCGCGAGCGCAGTGATGGAGCGGCCGAAGGCGTCGGCTACCATGCCGACTCGTGCCGAACGTGCTCGTCGCCACCGATGCCGACTCGATCCTCCACGCGATCGACGCCGCGCTCGGCGGGAGTCACACCGTCTTCCGGGTACGCAAGGGCGCCGACGTCGCCGCCGCGGTGGCCGAGGTCGACCCGCTCGTGGTGCTCCTCGACCTGCAGATCGGCAACATGGGCGGCATCGCCGCGTGTCTCGACCTCCGCCTCGAGGAACGGGCCGGCCGACTTGGCACACGCAGGATCCTCATCCTGCTCGACCGCGAGGCCGACATCTTCCTCGCCCGTCGCGCCGAAGCCGACGGCTGGCTCGTCAAACCGCTCGATGCCTTTCGCCTCCGGCGCGCGGTGACCGCCGTGCTCGACGTCGGCGTGTACACCGAGGGCCTCCCTGCCGATGCCCCCGCACCGCTCGTCTGAGCGCCCGCGCCGCCCTCGATACGTGTTCCTCGGTCACCCGACCACCATTTCGGATGGCCGTGTTCAGCTCAGCCTGCGATACCATCTGCGGGCCACGGGTAGTGGCGCAGCTTGGTAGCGCGCCTCGTTCGGGACGAGGAGGTCGTGGGTTCGAATCCCGCCTACCCGACGTGTGATCGTGCGGTCGCTCAAGTGGCCTCGGTCAGCGGACGCCGGCGACGGTTGGGCACCGTGTGCTCGCCACGCTCGAAGACCACAGCCGACGGCCCGACGATGAGCGGATCGAGAGCGCCAATGGCCTCGGGGTCCTTGCTCGCGTAGGGCGTCGTGTGGAGCACGTACCGCAACGCATTGAGCCGAGCGCGCTTCTTGCAGTCGCTCTTGATCACGATCCACGGCGCCTCGACCGTGTCG
>JANMVY010000079.1:0-2448 GCA_031393535.1 Actinomycetes bacterium
CGACCGGAATGGCCTGGCCCGTGACGTATGCCGCGGCATCCGACGCGAGGAACGCGACCACGTCGGCCACGTTCTCGGGAGTACCCAGTTTCGGCGTGAGGTGATTGCCCTCGTACAACGCGAGGGTGTCGGCCGGCAACAGCGCACGCGCCGCGGCCGTGACCACGAGCCCCGGACACACCGCGTTCGCACGGATGCCTTGCTTGCCGTACATCGTGGCCACGTAGCGCGTGAACGAGTTGAGCCCACCCTTCGACGCGCCATAGGCCGAGTAGCGGAGGTCGCCGGCCATGGCCGACATCGAAGATGTCTGGATGATCGAGCCACCGCCGCGGGCGATCATGTGTGGGATCGCGTGCTTGCAACCGAGCATCGGGCCCCGCAGGTTCACCGCCATCATGTAGTCCCACAACTCGACGGTCATCTGCGTGATGTCGTTGTCGGCGCCGACGTCGGTGGCATCTGTGGTGCCCGCGTTGTTGTGCAGTACGTCGAGGCCACCCCACGCGGCGACCGCGGCGTCGATCATGGCCCGGACCTCGTCCTCGCTCGTGACGTCGGCTCGCACCGCGATCGCGATTCCGCCTGACGCCTCGATGGCCTGGGCCACCGAGTCAGCGCCTGCCCCATTGCGGTCGGCCACGACGACTCGGGCACCTTCTGCGGCCATCTTGACCGCTGACGCGCGGCCGATGCCCGACGCCGCGCCGGTGACCACAGCGACCTTGCCATCGAGCATGCCCATGGTGTTCCTCCGTACGATCGTCGTGCGGGCAGCCTTGCGTCCGGCGCGGCGGTGGTCAATTGCGCGAGAGTGCGAGGTATGTACGACGTGGTCGTGGCCGGGGGAACGCTCATCGACGGCACCGGCGCGGTGGCGCGCGCGGCTGACATCGGCGTGCGTGCCGGCCGTGTCGTCGAGATCGCTGCGCCCGGTGCGTTGCGATCGAGCGCGACCCGTCGCATCGACGCCACGGGGCTCGTCGTCTCCCCGGGGTTCATCGACATCCACACGCACCACGACGCACAGGTCTTCTGGGACCCGGCCTGCACCCCTTCACCGCTGCACGGGGTCACCACCGTGATGGCAGGAAACTGCGGGTTCACCATTGCGCCCCTGATCGGTGACTCGGCCGACTACCTCATGCGCATGCTCGCCCGCGTCGAGGGCATGCCGCTCGAGGCGCTGCAGGTCGGCGTGCCCTGGAACTGGCGTACCACCGCCGAGTTCCTCGATCGTGTCGACGAGGTCGGGCCGGTGATGAACATGGGGTTCATGGTGGGGCACTCTGCGCTGCGACGCTCGGTGCTCGGCCCGCGCTCCGCCGAGGGTGCGGCGAGCGAGGGCGATGTCGACACGATGCGTTCGTTGCTCGCCGACGGTCTCGCCGCGGGCGCGATCGGGTTCTCCTCGTCGTGGTCGGCGACGCATTGCGACGAAGCCGGCGATCCGGTTCCCTCGCGGGCGTCGAGCACCGAGGAGCTGGTGGCATTGAGCGAAGTCACCTCGCGGTATTCCGGTACCCAGCTCGAGTTCGCGCCGACGAACGTGGGGTTCGACGAACGGCACGTCGACACGATGGTGCGCATGTCGGCCGCGGCGCATCGTCCGCTCAACTGGAGCATCTACATGCCCGCGTCGGCCCAACGCGCGGCATCGCTCGCCAAGGTCGACGTGTTCGACGCTGCCGCGCGCCGCGCCGCGCGGGTCCATGCGCTCATGTACCCCGGTGTGCTGACCGTACGTGCATCATTCCTCGGCGCGGCTTTCGACTCGCTGCCGGGGTGGTCGAAGATGCTCGCGTCCTCTCACGAGTCGAAGCTCGCGGCGCTCCGCGATCCGGTCGAACGTGCACGTCTCGACGTCGCCGCACGTTCGCCGCGCGAAGACGGCACGATGCACGACTCGGCGCGGTGGGCCGACATGGTGGTGCAGCAGACGTTCGCACCCGAAACCGCACCTTTCGAAGGCCGTCGCATCGGCGACATCGCCACCGAGCGTTCGCGCGACCCCTTCGACATCCTGTGCGACATCGCAATCGCCGACGACCTGCGTACCGGGGTCGTGCCGTATGCAACGGGCAGCGACGATGCATCGTGGGAGCTTCGCGAAGCCGCCTGGCGCGACCCGCGTGTACTGCTCGGCGCATCGGATGCAGGCGCGCACCTCGACCTGATCTCCACGTTCGATTGGTGCACCGCGTTCCTCGCGCTCAACCGCGCGCGTCAGGTGCTCACGATCGAACACGCGGTACACCGCATCACAGGCGCGCTCGCCGCGGTCTACGGCATACGCGATCGCGGGGTGCTGGCCGTCGGTTCCGCAGCCGACATCGTGGTGTTCGACGCGGCCACGATCGCGCCGGGCCCGGTGCGTTGGCGCCAGGACCTGCCGGGCGGTGCGGGGCGGCTCTACGGCGAGGGTGTCGGAATCGAGCACGTCCTCGT
>JANMVY010000089.1:0-3395 GCA_031393535.1 Actinomycetes bacterium
CGCGATTGGGTCGAACGAGCACGTGCGGTCGCGTTCGAGCTTGTCGACTCCGACCCCGGGCTCGCGCATCACCGCGCGATGCGCGACGAGCTCGAGCTGTTGCTCGGCGACGACGACACCGAGTTCTTGCTGAAGTCGTAAAGCGGCTCAAGGCAGGCGGTACTGGCGTGGAACACGTGGCTATCGGTACCTGACCTGCGCTGACGTCTCTGAACCGCAGGGCCCGCCTGTTGGAGCCCGTCGATTAATAGCCGTTTTTGGCGTTTATAGCGAGTGGCGTTAAGAACGCCAAAAACGGCTACACTTCGAGGCGATGGATGCGGTCCGGAACCCGTTCAACCCTGGGGCAGGGACGAGGCCACCTTTGCTCGTGGGCCGTGATCCGCAACTCAGTGCCATGACGATCGCGGTCCGACGTCATGCCATCGGCCGCTTCGACCGTAGTGTCCTGCTCACCGGCCTGCGAGGGGTCGGGAAGACGGTTCTGCTCAACGAGTTCGGCACGATCGCCAAGAAGGAAGGCTGGATGCACCAGCACCTCGAGGCGACAGAGGACATCCGAATAGCAACGGCGCTCGCCACCGTGGCGCGGCGGGCCCTCCTTGAACTGAGCCTCAAGGAGCGTTCAAAGGAGCGGGCCCGACGGGCCCTTGCGGTGCTGCGCAGCTTTATCAAGGTGCACGTACCGCTGGGCGAGGCGGGCTCACTCACAATCGATCTTGACCCGCACCAAGGCTCATCTGACAGTGGTCAACTTGACGTGGACCTCGCTGCTGTTTTTATCGAGCTGGGGGAAGCGGCCAAGGAGGGTGGCGTCGGAATCCTGATCACGATCGACGAGATCCAATATCTGCCGAGACCTCAGCTCTCGGCCTTGATCGTCGCCCTCCACCGCGTGTCACAGCTTGGCCTCCCGGTACTTGTAGCCGGCGCCGGCCTTCCGTCGCTTCCCGGCCTCGCTGGTGAGGCTCGGTCATATGCGGAACGGTTGTTCACCTACGCCAATATCGGGCCGCTGGTGCCGGACGACGCGCGACGGGCGCTCGTTGAGCCCGTAACGGCCGAGGGCGGCGCCTGGCACCCAGACGCATTGGCTCGAGCGCTCAAGGACACTGAGGGGTACCCCTACTTCCTGCAGGAGTTCGGCAAGCAGGCGTGGAACCTGGCCGACGGGCCGCAGATCGACGAGCCCGATATGGATGCCGCAGTACGGCTGGCGGTCGATGATTTGGATCGCGGGTTCTTCCGAGCACGGATCGATAAGACCACCGATGCCGAACGTGACTACCTGCGCGCTATGGCGGCACTCGGCGGTCCAGGACCCTACAAGTCGGGTGAAGTCTCGCGGAGCATGGGTAAGAGCACGACCCAGAACGGGCCCGTGCGCGACAGCTTGATCAAGCGGGGGCTCCTGTACGCGCCGCGTCATGGAACGCTCGCCTTCACAGTTCCAATGTTCGATGTCTTTGTCCGGCGGGCTCTCGATCCGCCTGGCAACTGAGCGCTCGCGCGCGGTTGGCCCCCATCCCGAAGGACGAGGGAGGCCAACGAAAGGGAGGTGCCAATGGCGAGGTTGGACTACGACCCGAATGCCAGCGCGGCCGCGATGGCCTCGAACTGGTGGCGGGTGATCCTCGTCGACGCGTTGCTGGGCGTCGGCGTCGCGGCCGCCGGTGTTGCGCTCGTGTTCACGTGGTCGCCGTTCGCAGGTGCCGTGCTCGCGGCGATCGGCGTGCTCTATGTGTTCGCCGTTCTCAGGCGCCGTCAGGGGTTCAAGGACCGACGGCGCGAGGCCGGCCTCGATGACGCCGGCTGACGGGCTCGTGTCGGTGTACGAGCGAGACACCGTGGTGGCCACGCTCGCCGCGGCGTTCCTTGCCGATCCCCTCATGGGTTGGGTGTTCGAGGACGCAGTGGCACGCCCGGCACAGCTCGCTCGCTGGTGGGGGTGGATGTTCGACCACTTGCCCGGTCACGCCGAGGTGCTGGCTACCGCCGATGACCGTTCGGCCGCGCTGTGGTACGGCCCCGACCCCGTCGACGAGGACACGCAGCGCGATTTCGTCGCCATGCTTGCGGGGCTGCTGGGCCCGCACGTCGCGGTCGACAAGCTGCGTGGCCTGTCGGTGATCCCCGCCGCGCACCCCTACGACGTTCGCCACTGGTACCTGGCCGCGGTGGGTACCCGACCCGAGGCCCAAGGGCGGGCGAGCGCGGGGCGTGTCCTCGCGCCGATTCTGGCCCTTGCCGACGCGGCCGGCATCGGTACCTATCTCGAGTCGTCGAATCCGCGCAACGTGTCGTTCTACGAGCGTCTCGGCTTCGCGGTGACCGGACGAATCCGCATACCGGGTGGGCCGTCGCTCGAGTCGATGTGGCGCCCGCCGCCGGGTCGCGCGCCTCGGTAACGAACTCGACAGACGAGGGACGCCGCTGCTCAGCGTTATGGGGTGGCACCGTGAGCGGTGGGGTCGGGGAACCCCACCGCGTCGGTGCATACAGGTACCTGTCGTGGCCGCGTCGGCCGGCCGGGCTTCATTGCCGCAGTCGGGCGACGGGTTGCTTCCAGGCCCCGTGTCGAGAATGGGTCGGCGCACGTGCGATGACAATGAGGCGAACGCATCATTTGGTGACCGTAGTCACGCGACGAGGGGCGTCGGGTTCGCCCGAGCGTCAGCCGATCGCCGGGGTGCCGGGATAGGCGTTGGGGTCACCGGTGGCAGGAATGCTCGGGCGCGACCAACTCGCGAGCTGGGCGAGGTCCTCGCAGAGTGCTCGCCATTCTTCGGGCACCCAGCCCTCGGCGGCGCCCAGGAGCGAGCCGTCCTGGCGTACGATCACGAGCGCAGGGAGCACTGCGAGACCGAGGCTCGTCACGACGGCCCGGTCGGGGTCGGCAAACGCCAAGAAGTCGTCGGCGAGCGAGCCGAGGAATCGCGTGGTTCCTGTTGCATCAGTGGTGGCCAGGAACGCGACACGGCAGTCGCTCTCGGCGAAGTGTTCGAAGATTCGTTGCACGGTCTTCAAGATCCATGAGCTCTCGTGGGTGTACGGATCGACGACGGCGAGCACGAGCGGGAACATGGTCAGCCAGTTGCCGAACGGGCGTGACTCGCCACGCACGGACGCGAGCTCGACGTCGACCGAGGGTGCCGTTGCCACGGCGCGAGACCGTAGCGCACGGGTCAGCGTCGGGGACGAACCGGGCGTCGCCGCACGGATGCCCCGCTTCGCGTGCCGCGGAACGCGGGTAGCGTCGCGGCGGTGCACCCCATCGAGCGGCTTCGATACGTGGCACGTGCCAACGGCGTGTCGCACGCGCTCGCCGTGCGCGAGAGCGCGGCGGCGATGCGGTCGTTCGCACATGATCCGCACGCGCTCGTCACCGCCTGCCG
>JANMVY010000092.1:0-9078 GCA_031393535.1 Actinomycetes bacterium
CACCTGCTGCTCGCCACCCAACGTCCCTCGGGCGCGGTGAAGGACTCCATCCGCACGAACACGAACCTGCGCATCGCGTTGCGCGTGCTCGACGCGACCGATTCGCGCGATGTCATCGGAACCGACGATGCGGCATCTCTCGCCCGCGGCGTGCGAGGCCGAGCCTTCATGCGGCTCGGCGCCGACGACGTGCGCGCATTCCAGGCGGCGTTCGTTAGCGGCGTGTCACCCGCTCCCGACGTGCAACGTACGCTCCGGCTCACCCCGCTCGGTGCGCCCGTCGACCCGCCGTGCGCGCACGACGCGCTCCCTGACCTCGCGCGTCTCGTCGCGGCAATCGGCGAGGCACATGGCATCTCGGGTCGCGCCACGCCCATGCGCCCCTGGGCCGACGCACTCCCCACCGATGTGTCGATCGCGATGCTCGCCGAAGCTGCACGTGAGCACCCGACGAACGCATCTGCCGGCGCGCTGACGTTCGCCTTGGTCGACGAACCGTCGACCCAGCGACACGGGCCATTGTCATGGCATCCGGCGAGCGGTAACCTACTCGTCGCCGGTATGGCCGGCAGCGGCACCACGACCGCGTTGTGCGCGCTCGCCGCGGCCACGACAGCGCAGCCCATTGCCACACAACCGCACGTCTACGTGATCGCGACGACCGTCGCCCCCTACGGGTGGCTCGAGTCGCTTCCGCACGTCGGAGCCATCGTCGCGACGAGCGACGACGAACGAGTTCGGCGCCTTCTGCGCATGCTGGCAGAGACCATCGATGCGCGGCGGCGCGGGGACGCGACGGCCAATCACCCGGTGGTGCTCCTCGTCGACGGAATCGGCCCGCTGCGCTCGACGTACGACTCCCTCAGCGGATTGGAAACCCTCGACAGGCTGGAACGTGTCGCAGCCGACGGCCCTGCGGTGGGTGTGCATTTCGTCTTCGCCGCCGAGCATCCTGCGGCCGTCGGCCATCGGATCGACCGCACGATCGCCCAGCGCGTGCTGCTCCGCCTTGGCGACCGTGCGGAGTACGCGAGCGCAGGCGTCCGCGATCTCGACCCCGCGTCACTCGCGCCCGGCAGCGGCATCGACGCGAACGGTGACCGGATACAGATCGCGCGCGGCACCGCAGACGAGCTCGCGGCGTGTGCCGCACGGGCTGGCGACGGTGGCCACGTTCACGCACCACGCGTCGGCGCGTTGCCCGCAATCGTCGACGACTGTGCACTGCCCGCGCCATGGTTCACCGGCGGCGTGTTTCATCTCGCCGTCGGTATTGGTGATCGGTCGCTGGCACCCTGCGTGCTTGCGTTGCGCGAGGGTGATCATGTGCTCGTCACCGGGCCGCCCCGCAGCGGGATGAGCAGTGTCCTCGAACTTGTCCGCGCGAGGTTCGAGTCCGCGGGGCTCGAAGTAGTGATCATCGGCACGAACCGGTCGGGGGTGCGCGAGGCACTCGTGCGCCGCGAGGCCATCGCGGCGCGCATCGAGCAACTCGGTACGGGCCGCGATCCATCGACACGCATCGCGGTGCTGGTCGACGACGCCGATTCGGTCGACGACGGCGGCGCGCTCGAACGACTCGTCGCCGCGCATCCTCCCCACATCCAGGTGTTCGCCGCGGCGCGGACCGATCGACTCCGCGGGCTGTTCCGTCACTGGACGAACGAGGTGCGGCGCAGCGGTCACGCGGTTCTCCTGCGCCCTGACGACGACGCGGCCGACCTGGTGGGTGTGCGGTTGCCGCGCCACCTCGGGCCGCTACCGGTTGGCCGGGGGTGGCTCGTGGCAGACGGCGAGCCCGAACGATGCCAGTTCGGCTACGTGTCACCACGCGGCGGCGAACCGGGTCGCGTGGCGTGAGCGACCAACTCCTGCCCGACGCTATTGCGGGATGGGTGATCGACCACGTACTCGTCGAAACAGACCACACCGTCATCGTCGCCGCTCGGCGCAAAGCGATCGTGGGCCCGCACGCGACTGCGGTGTACGCGTCGATCGTGCTCGCGCGTCCCGGCCACGAAACAGCCGCATCGGCAGAGCTGGTGCGACTCGGGGCAGACGCGTGCACCCCCATCGAGGCCGTGTGGGGGGCGCACCGCATCCCGGCCCGCGTGCTCGCACCCCACGTGGAGCTCGCAGCCGTCGTGGCGGCTCCGGTCTCGTTCGCGACACACGCCCCGGGCGACGACACGCCGCGGCCCGCCACACCGATGCCATTGCTGGTTCGCGAGCCGCGCCCACCCGTCGACAAGCGACGCCGCGGGGTGATCGGCGGGCTCTTCTCGGTGGCCCTGCTCCTGCTCGTTTCGCTCGCGCATCTCCGCGCGAGCGACGCGGCCGGGCCTGCCACGTTCACCTGGGACACGACCACCGCGACCGCCACTCGAGTCGTCGACGGCACGACCGTCACGTTCATTCTCGGTGAACCGGGCGACGAGGTGGTGCTCGGCGACTGGGACGCCGACGGTCTGCGCACGCCCGCGCTGTATCGCCCGGCGGCGGGCGAGGTTTGGACCTTCGACGCGTGGGCCGGCGCCGCGACGCCGACGACCGCGCGCCTGGTGTCACGGGTGACCATTCCGGGTACGTTGCGCGCGATCGCTCACGATGGCCATGACATCGCAGTGGTGGTCGCGGCACTCGGTTGACCGGGCCTCGCGACGCTCGACCTCAGACGTCGAAGCGCACGAGATCGTCGAGGGTCTCGCGGCGAACGACGAAGCGCGCCTGGCCGTGCGACGCGAAGACGACCGCGGGTCGCAAGACCTTCTGGTAGTTCGAACCCATCGAGTGCCCGTACGCGCCGGTCACGGGAGTCGCAAGAATGTCGCCGACCGCGGTATCGGCCGGCACCCAACCGTCGCGGATCAACAGGTCGCCCGACTCGCAGTGCTTGCCGACGACCGTGACGCGGCGCGTTCGCAGCGCGCGCGTCGCGCGGGGCAGGAACGCCTCGTAGCCACTGCCGTAGAGCACCGGGCGCGGGTTGTCGCTCATGCCACCGTCGACCGCCAGGTATGTGCGGATACCGGGGAGGTCCTTGATGGTGCCCACGGTGTACAGCGTGACTGCTGCGGAGGCGACAATCGAGCGGCCGGGCTCGACCGAGATGCGCGCGGTGATTCCGTGGTCGTCGCACGCGCGGCGCATCGCGCCGCCCCATTGTTCGATCGTGGGCGCCTCTTCACCTTCCACGTAGGCCACGCCGAGACCACCGCCGATCGACAATTCGGGCAGCTGGTACGGACGTGAGAACTCGGCCAGGACCGCAACGGATCGGGCGAACGAGTCGAGCCGGAAGACCTGGCTGCCGATGTGCGCATGGATGCCGACGAGTTCGACGCTCGCGCTGGTGCGTGCACGCTCGACGGCGAGCGCCGCGAGGCCGCTCGACACCGTGAACCCGAACTTGGAATCGTCCTGGCCGGTGGCGATGAACTCGTGGGTGTGCGCTTCGACGCCCGGCGTGACGCGCAGCAACACCCGTGGACGCGTGCCGGTCTCGCGGTGCAACGCGTCGAGTCGGTCGAGCTCGTCGAAGCTGTCGACGACGATGCGGGCAACACCTGCGCGCACTGCGGCACGCAGCTCGTCGCTCGATTTGTTGTTGCCGTGCATCACGAGGTGCTCGCCGGGCACGCCCGCGCGCAATGCGACGAACAACTCGCCGGCGGTGGCGACATCGACATGCATTCCCTCGTCGTGCGCGAGCCGCGCCATCGCGAGACAAAAGAACGCCTTCGCCGCGTAGGCCGCACCGCCGGGGAACTGCGTGGCCGCGGCCCGGCAACGCGCGCGGAGGTGTTGCTCGTCGTAGACGAACAGCGGAGTACCGTGATCGTGCGCGAGCTCGACCAGGTCACAGCCGCCGATGGAAAGGCGGCCGTCGGCATCGACCGTGGCGTTGTCGGGGAGCAGGTGGGGCGGTAGTGGTGTGGCCATCAGCTCGCCGCCTCTCGTTGCTCCATCGCCTCGGGCGCGTTCACGCCGACAAGGTCGAGCCCGATGAACAGGCCGATTCGCGCCGCTTCGACGAGCCACAGGCGCGCCTGGGTGTGGGCGGGCGCAATCGAGTCGCCCATGACGTAGCAGTCGTGATGAAAGCCGTGCGCCGCGTTCGCAAGCTCGCGCAACCACGCGGTCACCCGGTGCGGTGCGCGATCGACACAGGCCATTGCCACCGTGTCGGGCAACGTGAACAGCACACGCAGCACGTCGAGCTCACGTTCGTGCACGAGCGGCGTGAGATCGGTCGCGGCCAGCGACTCACGCACGACTCCTCGTTCTGCGGCCACGCGCGCGATGCCGCAGAGCTTCGCGTGCGCCATCTGTACGTAGAACACCGGGTTGTCCATCGACTGGCTCTTCGCGAGCTCGAGATCGAACGTCTGCGGAGTGTCGACCGATTGGAGCAGATATGTGAACCGCGTCGCGTCGGCACCGACCTCGTCGATCACGTCGCGCAACTCGACGATGTCGCCGGTGCGCTTCGAGAGCTTCACCTCGTCGCCATCGCGCATGAGCTTGACGAGTTGCGTGATAGCCACATCGAACGCGGCGGCGTCGTAGCCGAGCGCCTGTAGCGCGGCGCGCATGCGCGGGATGTACCCGTGATGATCCGCGCCCCACACGTCGAGCAGCAGCGCAAAGTCGCGCTCGTACTTGTCGCGGTGGTACGCGATGTCGGGCAGCAGGTAGGTGAACTCGCCGTCACCCTTGATGAGCACACGGTCTTTGTCGTCGCCGAAATCGGTGCTGCGCAGCCACACGGCACCGTCGAGGTCGTAGACCATGCCGCGCGCACGCAACGCATCGAGCACCCGTTCGACCGCACCCGAGGCCACGAGCGAACGCTCGCTCGACCACACGTCGAAGTGGATGGCCAACCGGCCGAGCACCACGCGCTGGTCGGCGAGCGCGCGCTCGTAGCCCCATTCGAGCGGATCAATGTCATCGGGCATCTCGGCTGCCCAGTCGACGATGTACTGCCCGTTGTAGCCGCCGTCGGGCACCGCCTCGCCGGCGCGGCGCGCGGCGAGCGACGCCGCGAACGCGGCCATCTGCACACCGCGGTCGTTGAGGTAGAACTCGCGGGTGACTTGGTAGTTGCAGCGCTCGAGCAACCGCGCGACAGAGTCACCGAACACCGCGCCCCGCCCGTGGCCCGCGAGCACCGGACCGGGGGTGTTCGCGCTGACGAACTCGACGTTGGTGCGAACCCCGCGACCGAGGTCGGGGGTGGCGTAGCCCTCGGGTCCCGCGGTGACGACATCGCGCAGCACATCGTGCAACCACGTGTCGGCGAGGCGGAAGTTGAGGAAGCCCGGCCCCGCGATCTCGATCGCGACCACATGCGCGGGCGGGGAGGCAGTGAGATGTTCGGCGAGTTGTTGGGCGAGCTCGCGGGGGTTGCGTCCGGCGCGCTTCGCCGTGGCGAGCGCCACGTTCGAGGACCAGTCACCATGCTCACGTCTGGTTGGGCGTTCGAGGTTGATCGTCTCGGGCCGCGGATCGACCGCCAGGGCGACGAGCGCGTCGCGCACGGCTGCAGCGAGCTGATCGCGAATCACATGGTCCTCTCGGTCGGCCGACCGAGCGGGGGCCCGCCGGGCGGCACAAAGGCGGAGCCACGGATCGTACCGATCGCCGCGCCGGCAATGATCACATTTCCCGGCTTCGGTCTCGGGGATTCTCCCGGTCGCAAGGAGCGGGCCCGCGAGCGCGGCGTCGCGAGCCAGGAGTCGTGCCATCGCTTTCGGGGGAAACGCTGCAGAAGGGGGGCTAGAATGTCTTACTATTCATATTAAGTAAGGACATCCACATGGAGATCGCCGCTCGAATGAGCTCCAAGGGTCAGCTCACCGTGCCCAAGGCAGTGCGAGATGCCCTCGGCATCGCTGAAGGCGACGCGGTCGTGTTCCGCGTCGAGGGGAACCGGGCAATGCTGGCCCGCACACCCGATTTCCTGAGCTTGGCGGGCGCAATCAAGGTGCCCGCGGGTCGTCGCAACGCGGCATGGGACGACGTGATCCGCAAGACTCGAGCGGCCCGGGTGGCCCCGCGGCAATGAGCGCGTTCGTCGACACGAACATCCTCGTCCGGCACCTCACCGGCGAACCCGCGGATCTCGCGCCGCGGGCCACGCGGTATCTCTCGTCGGAGACGCAGTTGTACCTGGCCGATCTCATCGTCGCCGAGACGGTGTACGTGCTGGAGTCGTTCTACAAGGCCCCCCGCGACCAGATCGCGTCGGCGATGCGCTCGCTCGTAGCCATGCGATCTGTCGTGACCGTCGACCCGACCTTGTTGCTCCGTGCGATCGAGGTGTACGAACTCGACTGCATCGACTTCGCGGAGGCCTATCTCGTCGCGTGTGCCGAGAGCACTGGCGTCAATCGAGTCGCGTCGTTCGACAAGGCGATCGACCGCGTCGGAACCATCGAGCGGATCGAGCCCCCATCTACGTGACGGCGGGCCGATTCCGCACGATTCACCGCGCGTCGACCTGTTGATCGGGCTGGTCGACATGTCGGCCCGGCGAGCAAGGTCCAGCGGCGCGCCAAACCCTCGACATCGGTGAACAAGATCAGGCAGTTGCGACCCGTACCGGCAGGTGCGCCACCGAGACGCCGACGTTCACCTCGGGGCCGACGCCCGACCAGATCGCGTCGCCGGTGATCTCGATCGCGCCGAAGCGGTCGAGCAGCGCGCCGATGAGCACCTGCACCTCTTTCTTGGCGAGGCTCGCGCCAAGGCAGTAGTGCGGTCCACCGCCCCCGAACGAGACGTGGTTGTTGGGCGTTCGGCGAATGTCGAAGGTGAACGGTTCGGGGAACGCTCGCTCGTCGCGGTTGCCTGATGGGTACCAGAGCACGACGCGATCGCCGGCCGCGATCTGCTGGCCGCCGAGCACGACGTCGCGGGTGGCGGTGCGCCCGAAGTACAACACCGGGCTCGACCAACGGATCATCTCGTCGGTCGCGGAGCCGAGCAGGTGGCGGTCGTCGCGCAACGCGCGCAGCTGGTCGGGGTGCGCGAGCAGCGCCATGAGACCCTGCGAGATCGCGTTCCGGGTGGTTTCGCTGCCCGCGAGCGCGAGCACGACGAAGAACATGTCGAGTTCGATCTCGGCGAGGCTGGTCGGTGTGCCATCGTCAGCGTCGATCTCCGCGTTGGTCAGGATGGTCCAGATGTCGTCGGCGGGATGGGTGCGTTTGTTGAGACCGAGCGCCTGCGCGTAGTCGAACAACTCGAGCTCGGAGCGGTGGCGTTGCTGCTCGGTGATGCCCGACGCGGGGTCGTACGCCAGCAGCATCGCTTCGGTTCGCTCGAAGACCCAGGGTCTGTCCTCGTCGGGGATGCCGATGATGTCGGCGATCACGTGCATCGGGAGCTGATACGCGACGTCTGTGACGAAGTCGCCTCCGCCGCGGTCCGCGAACTCGTCGAGTATGCGGGTGGTGCGCCGAACGATGTGGCCTTCGAGTTCGCCCACCATGCGCGGCGTGAATCCTGCGCTGATGAGCCTGCGATGACGGGTGTGACCGGGTGGGTCCATCGACACGATCATGTGGCCGCGACGTTCGGGCGTCGTGATCGACAAGCCCGGCCCGTCGAGCGCGCTGAACGTCTCCCAATCGCGGTTCGCTTGTTGAATCTCGGCGTGGCGCACCACCGACCAGTACGCGAGATCGCGACGCGGACGCCCGACAGTGCCGTGGTGGCGATGCACCGCCCCCGCGTCGCGGAGACTGGTGAACACCTCGTGGGGCATGCCGTTCGCATACAGAGCCGAATCGGTCAGATCGATGTCGTCGAACTCGCCCATCGCAGCCCCCACGGTCGCCGGCGTCACAAGTCTAGGCAGCACACCGCCCGCGTCGCCCGCCGCAGTTCACCGATCGAATAGCCGGCCGAGCGACGTGTCGAACGGATCACGGTCCAGCGGGAAGCACCCGCCGCCTCTCACGTCGACTCGCGATCCGACGGAATCACATGTCCGTCAAAGACCAAACGCAGCCCGCAGGCCGTCGTCGATGTCGTCGAGCAGCACCCGCGGCAGCCGACCTGCTTGTTCGGTCAACCAAGAGCGATCGATCAACTCCAGACCAAGCGGCACGGCAACGGAATCCCTGGGCAGACCTGTCACCGCCGACCGAAGCAGCACATTGCCTGCGAGGCCGGCCCGGTCGAGGTTCGAGGTAAGGGGCACGACATGGGTTTGCCACACCTCCACACCAAGAACGTCGTCGGACGAGACGACGACGCACGGTCGGCGCTTGTCCAGATCGATCCAGTACACCCCACCACGCGCTACCACGGAGCGGACCTCTCCATTCGTTCGGCCACGGCCCGCAACGCTTCCTCGGTCGGCGGCTCAGAACCCGCCAAGGTGGCGTCAGCGAGCAACTGCTGACCCAAGCTCAACCCGGTCCGCGTCGCGGCATGGCGCCGAAGCTGGTCGGCCACCCACGTCGAGAACGGAACGTCGAGGCTCTCGATGATCGGGACGACGTCATCGGGCAAACTGATCGTCTTGTTTGGCATGTACATATGCTACGTACGTATTAATCCCTACCAACGCCGCACCAAATCACGGCCGCCTCGCCGCCGAGCGCAGACACACCAATGCGCTCAGGCGGCAGCGTCGCTCAGGGCTCGCCCTCCACGGGTTGGCAGAGCGACAGCACGTCGGGGCGGGAATAGTGGCCGGTCGGGTCGAACATGCGGCGGCCGGCGGCGATGCGGGACAGATCGAGTTCGGCGGACACGACGCCCGGTTCGCCGATCAACGGCCCGGCGATCAGTTCGCCACCTGGCGCGACGATCGAGGTGTTTCCGCGCGACATGAAGTCGTCCTCGCCGCCGTACAGCTCAGCAGCATCCGACAGATCCCGTGGCACATCGCTGCCGCGCAGGAAGGCGGTCACGCCGACCACGAAGATCTGGCCCTCTTTGGCGATGTGACGCAGCGTGGGCACCCACTCGTCGCTGTTGTCCCATGTCGGCGCCAACAGCACGTGGATTCCGCGCTCGTACATCGCCATCCGAGCGAGCGGCATGTAATTCTCCCAGCAG
>JANMVY010000131.1:0-2455 GCA_031393535.1 Actinomycetes bacterium
GCGAGCCGGCGGCAGTCGACACGACCAGCGCCATCGACACGTCGGTCGGCGACCTCGGCAAAGCCGCGCTGGTGCTCGGCACCATCGGCACGAAGCTCGTCGTGGCGAACGCCACCGACCGCTTCGTGCACGTGTTCGGCACCGTGTCGGCCGGCGAGCTCACCTCGCTCGCCGCCACACTCACGCGTAACTGAACCTTCACCGGCCGCACTACTGTCGCAACCATGTCGAAGTTCGCACGAGCCGAAGTCGAAGAGCAGTTCGCCCATCTGTACCGCACGGGATGCGTGCTCGAGGACTGGGTGGCCTGGGCCAACATGTTCACCGAGAACTGCAACTACGTCGAACGGTTCTGGGGAACGATGCACGGCCGCACCGAGGTGCTGGCGTGGATCGATCGCGTCATGAAGGGCGTTCCCGAGATCTACACCGTGCTCGAGTGGTACGCGATCGACAACGACAAGGTCATCTGGTACCTGCAGAACCGACGCGACAACCCCGACATGGACGGACCGCCGTACTTCGACTTCCCCGGTGTTTCGATCGCGCGCTACGTCGGCGACGGCATGTGGGACTACGAGGAGGATTTCTGGGACGTCAACCTCGCGCGGGCCACGGCCAAGGCCTACCGCGACGCGTGTCGACGCATCGACCCCGATTTCGCGAACACGTGCAGTCGAAAGCATTGGCCCGCGGCACCGGTTCCAGCCTGGGCTCGTTACGACGGCCCGGCGCGACCGTCGTGGATCGACCGTGACGACGTAGCGCCGGTGTTGCGCCCCTCCGAGCTCGGTCGCAAGCGCATCACTGTCGACGACCTGAACCAACCGTGAGGCTCAGCCGGCGTACACATCGATCGCGACGCGTGGCGGGTCGCTGAATGTGAGCACCCGGAACGGGCGCGCGGCGTCGAGCCCGACCACGTAGACGACAACGGCTTCGAAGTCCTCGATCATCTGGATCTGACGGAATGTGGCGTAACCGCTCGGCATGATCGGCGCGTTGCTCACGCTCGAAAATCCGTCATCTGTGTGCGCGTTGGCGGTACCGAAGCGCACCCGCAGGAACGCCTGGCCTCGGATGTCGATGGGCATGCCCGACGGACCAGCGAAGGGCGGTTTGCTCTCCTCGACCACGTATTCAGGTAGGTGCGGCGCCGCGAACTCGAACACCACCCGCTCGTAGCAGTCGTGGCGACCGATACGAACCGCGGCGAGCAAGGCCGCGCCGCGCGGGATGGTGTCATCGCGCCGTGTCGCGTGCGCGAAGCCGCTGGGCGTGCACGACGAAGTCGTCGTCGTGGTCGTCGTCGCCGGCGTCGTGGTCGCCGGCGTCGTGGAGACGGGCACCGTCGTGGAGATCCCGGGAACGCTGGACGGCGTCGGAGTGGTGGACGGCGTCGGCGTGGTGGACGGCGTCGGCGACGGCGCGGTCGATGTCGAGGACGACGGAGTGGTGGCGTTGTCACCTGAGCAGGCCAACGCCACGAAGCCCATCACGGTCGCCGTCGCGATGATACGGATGGTTCTCATGGCGTCATTCTCCGGCCCGCCTTGCCGCGCCGACTAGGGCACAACGGCCTCGCCCAGCCTCTCGCGTGTCGCATTTGGTACCACGCGATGGTCGAAGCTCGCGCCCCTCCCAGGAGCCGGCCGGGTTCCCTTGACAGTCGTCTTTCGATGCAACATTGTTCGAGTGTGGCCCGCCCGGATCGATCGCTCCGGCACCTGCCCGGCGGAGCGACGCCATGAGCCGGCCACCACGAGAGCGCGGCGAGTTGAGTCGACGTCGACTCGGTCGGCCCAGGAACGGACCCACCATGGAACGCACGCTTCCGGGGCCGAACGCTTTCGCACAGATCGGGTATGTGCGGCGCCTGTTTCGAGACCCGCAGCCGGTTCTCGACGAGTTATCGGCCGCGCACGGCGGGGTATGCGGCTTGGGTCGGGGTCCGGTCCGCATGGCTATCGTCGGCGATCCCGCGGCGCTCGGCGTGCTGTTCGCGATGTCGACCGAGTCGTTCCGATGGGACCACAAGTTCAACGTCTTGGGTTTCGTCGTGGGCAACGGGTCGATGATCGTGTCCGACGGGGCGGATCACAAGCGCCGGCGGGCTCCGGCGCAGGCCGCGTTCGCCCGACGGCGCCTGAACGAGTGGATCCCGATGATCGTCGATCAGACCGACCGCGCCATCGACCGGCTCACCGAATCCATCGACGGCCCGGGTCAGGTCGTCGACCTGTACCCGCTCTGTCGATCGACAGTCCTCCATGTCGTGGTGCGTGCCCTGTTCGGTGAACGGCTGACCGACCGCGCCGACGAGGTCGGGGCGCTGTTCCAACGACCACAGGACTATCTAGAGTCTTCGATGGCCCGGCAGCTTGCCCACCCGTTGCCGTTCACCAGGCGGTCGCGGGTGCGGGCTGATCGGCGGGCGCTCGACGCGATCATCGAT
>JANMVY010000167.1:0-1533 GCA_031393535.1 Actinomycetes bacterium
GGCCCCGCCTGGCGAACCCGCCCGCCTCACTGATGCCTTTCGAGGCCCTCCGCAATGATTGGGAGGCCAGGCGGCCTGTCGACCGTGAACAGCTGGGCCCATGGGCTCGTAGGACTGTGTGATCGCCACGCGCATGTGGACAATCGACCCGATGACACGCGACGTGCCATTGCAGGGTGAACAACCACCACGCTGGTACGTGAACACCACCGATCACGCACCCAAGATACGCGCGCGCCCTTGACACGAAACTCGTTAGGACGGTTAGATGGCGCGCGCCACGCGCCAGCAGCTCAGTGCGTCGCGAGGAGTCCGGCGACGGAGAGATCTTCGTCGAGCTCCGGCCAGTGGATCCCGACCCCGCCCCCGATGGGTCGCCAGTTCGCGCGCTGCGCCACGGTCCCGTCGCGCAAGCGCGGAAACCATTCCAGCGGTGCGACGATCTCGCGCCCGTCCGCCAACTCGACCCGGAGTGCGACGTCGGAGCAGGAGACCCCGACGACTAACGCCTCCAGCTTAACGGCCGAAGTGCCCATTCCACGCCTCCTGTAGCTGAATGCGATGTGCAAAGACCAAGCGCCGCAGTGCCGCCAGCTCCCCACTCCGAAGGCCGCGCGATTCGGCGAGCGTGACGTCGGCCAGCCAAAACTTGGCGTACCGCTCGGCCTGCTCCACGTGAATATGGGCGGGCTCGCCTCGCTCATTACTGTAGAAGAAGAAGCGAAAACCGTCCACTCGAAGAATCGTCGGCATCGTCCAAGTTAGTTCTTGGGCTCCGGCCCCAACAGCGTCACCGGCGACGGCCCCGTACGAAGCCGTCGTCAGCGGCCCGGCAAGAAGACACCTGCTTCGTCCACGAGTGACCGCCTGATGTGTGAGAGTCAATGCTCGCACCCGGAGCTCGCCGTGACGCGCCGAGCACCACCGACACCCGCGTTGCCTTCGCACGAATGTCCTGCTCTTCTCTCGAACGAACACGACGCTTGGTTCGCCATCTAACGCGTGAGCTCAGCCGCAAGGGCATTCAATAATGGTGCGTGCAACGCACCTCCGAAAAGCCCTTGTCAGCTGCAGCGTACGTTAGATCACCGGCGGCAGGTGATGTTGCGTCTCAGTCTCGAAGCGGCGCCCAATCGGTACACCCGCCGCACGACGCGCGAACGCGAGCGTGGCGAGGGAGAAGCCCGTGCCAATCAGACCAAGCCCGATAGCGCCCGCGACGGCTACACTCACTGGCAGGACGCCAGGTGTCGCGACAACGACGGCAGTACCCAGCGCAACGCCCGCGAGGAAGCCTGACGCCCCGAATCTCGGGTAGCTCAGCTCGCTCAAGCGGCGTCCCCGCTCCCGTCGCGCGACCGACAACGCGAACAGGGTCCCCATCACTCCCCCCCCGATGAACGTACGGGCTGCGAGGGCGACGAGCTCGCGAATTCCAAACACCTCGGCGGGCACGAGGCCGAGCACGACCCCACCGATGAGAAGCGTGCTGGCAAGCGCAGACAACCCGATGGCCCAGGTGGTGGCGGTACG
>JANMVY010000170.1:0-3246 GCA_031393535.1 Actinomycetes bacterium
GCCCTCCTCGTAGAACCCCTCGATCGACCACGTGTTGACGAACTCGTCGACCTCCTTCGGCCGATCCGCGATCTGTGTGTCGCGTTCGCTGATGTGGATGACCTTGGTGCCCGTGTGCAAGGCGAGCGCCGCATGATCGCCGGAATGCAGGGCCTGTTCGAGCGCGCTCTTGCGGATTCGGGCAAGGCGACCTCGCACCATGGTCGACGCAATATCGTCCAGCGCGACCTTGGTCCAATGCGACACGAGACCCGGGTTCGCGCCGTGTTCGACGACGATGCTCGGGCCGTTGCGCTTCCACGACGCGACCCGACCGCGCAGCTTGCGATGGCGGTGGTACAGCGTGCGGGTGGCGGGCGCATGGTTCTCGGCGTCGAGGTAGGGATCCCACTCCTCGACCGAGGTGTTGATGTACATCACGCCGTTGTCGTGGCACCACTGCGTGATCTCGCCGCAGTCGATGTTCCATGCGAGGTCGATGATGAGATCGCCCGGTCCAACGTGCTTCGCGAGCACGGTGGCCATGTTCTGGCG
The DNA here is from genome assembly GCA_031393535.1 of Actinomycetes bacterium. GTDB lineage: Bacteria > Actinomycetota > Acidimicrobiia > Acidimicrobiales > WLNW01 > WLNW01. Next base: position 535 of record JANMVY010000170.1, read on the forward strand.
CGTAAGCCTTTTCTGCGCATAGGTCGCACCCGCGCCGATGGTGTTCGCCACAGTGTGCCGGTTGTCCTCGAAATCCATCACGGTGAGCTTCGAGAAGTCCATCGCGATGTGCTTCAGGAGCAGCGGCTGCAGGCACTGCGAAACCGATCCGCAACCCAGCACCAACACGCGTCCGCCGAAGTTGACCTTCATCGGTTCGCCCACCTTTGTCCGGGAGAGGGGAAGAACGCCAAATGGTACCGGTGCGCGCCGGCAGCCCGATGCTCAGACGCAGGTCACCCCAACGCGACGAGCACCCGCACATTCCACGCGATCACGATCACATACCAGAGGTCCACCGCGGCGACCACGGCCAGCATGCGCGACGAGCGTCGCGACCGCATGATCAACCCGCCGATCGCGAGGAGACACAGTGCCTTCACCCCTACCGCACCGACGACGTTGTCGATGATCGGCGACAAGAACGGGTTCGCCTCCGCGCCGCCACGTCCGAGCACGAGGTGGGTCGTGAGGAGATCAACGGCGTTCAGCACCACCAGCGCGATGAACAGCCTGGCGGCGAGCGACCCGGCGACCGAACCGGCGACCGCGTTGCGCCTTGTCGGTCGGGCTGGCGCACGCAGAGCCGTGACAGGCCCGACATGTCGAATGTCGAGGAAGCGATCGCGCACGGGCACGTGCCGACAGTAGGGGGAGATCACCATGTTGACCAATAGGGCGTCAGGATCATTGAAAGCACAGATGAGATGCCGGCGTCACGCCAGGAGTCGGGGTGCACACTCAGGACGGGGAGACGCTGCACGCGATGATGCGAGCCATCGCGTCACGCAGATGCGCCTCGCCCATGCCGTGGCCCGACATGCCGCGCCGGTGGGCCGCGACGTGGGCCAGCATCGACACGAGCACACCGCTCAACGCGCGCGGGTCGGTGTCGGAGGGCAATCGGCCGTCGCCGACCGCGGCGACGATCGTTCGCTGGAGTGCCTCGTTCGCACCCCGCAACAGCGCGGTGCGCAACTCCCGGAATCGGCCGTCACCTTCGAGCGCAGCAAGATCGATGACCCCGATGAGCGCCCGGTGCTGTTCCCAAAAGGCCAGGTAGCCCTCGGCGACGCGTTGGGCACTCGTGAACGCGTTGCCCGCCGACCAATCGCCGTCATCGACGAGGCCACGCAGCGCGCGGCCGCCGACGTCGGCGAGACCGTGGGCAAGAGAAAGCATCGCTGACTCGACATCGGGGAAGTACTGGTAGAAGGTCGCGGGCGAGGTGCCCGCATCGCGCGCGATGTCGACAACCTTCAGCTCGCGGTACGCCCTGGTTTCGAGAAGCTCACGCGTCGAGTCGAGGAGTCGCTGACGCGTCGCGCGGCCGCGACGGCCCGGAACGCGTCCGTCGACGGCCCGGAACGCACCACTCGCCGCCGCCTCGATCGGGCTCGGACTTACTCGATCGGCTTCCACGCCCCGGCAGCATTGTCGTACTGCAACCACTTCGACGAACCGGCGTCCCACAGAATGTAGGCGTTGCGGGCCGTATCCCACTGCGGCTGACCCGGCGTGGCGGCAGCTGCAGCCCCCGGATCATCGACCGAAACGGTTGACGGAGCCAAAACGGTCGCCCCGACCATCGCACCCGCCGCGGGCGCCATCCCCGGCATGGGTGGGGGGGCGGGTGGCGCCATACCCGGGGTCATCGCCGCGCCCATCATCGCCGGCGCGGTCGTGGCGGCCTTCGACTTGCGCCACAGCACGAACCCCACGATCGCGGCGACCACCACTAGGAGACCGATGATCAGGGGCAGCGCCGAGGAGCCCCCGCTGTCACCGCCACCCGATGCTGTGCCAGCGCCCTTGATGCTCGGAATGCTCTTGCCTGCGTCGGTGTAGGTCTTGTTGACGATCGGCGTGCCCGGCTCGGAGTGCGCTTTCAACCGGCGCGTCTCGCCGGTGAGGTTGAGGTTCCAGATCAGCACGCCGTCACCGTCGATCGCGTCGGGGTTCGAATCGGCCTCGACCACGCGCCCCGGCAGCTTGATGCGCACGATGCTCGACGCACCCTGAAGGAACTGCTTCGCGAGGGCGGCATCGCCCGCGCTCGACGACGAGCCGGAGCCGGTGCCGGTGCCCGCGCCCGACGGGGTGGCTTCGAACTGCCAGCCGGCACCCGCCTTCTTGATGGAGAACACGTCGAGGCCGATGCCGGTGACACCCCCCTGGCCGGCGCTGTCGAGCCCGCCGAGCGCCTTCGAGATCGCATCCGACGGATTCTGCCCAGCCGCGAATGGCGCGGTGATCTTGACGCCGCAGAAATCGCCGTCGCTGTAGTTCTCGACCTTCGCGCCGGATGGCAGCTTGTCCTGGTTCCCGTTCGCGCTGTCGCGTATCTGCTTGCATGGGTCTTTACCCAACCCACCGGTGTCCTGCCCACCGAGCTGCGCGAGTTGCCCGATCGCCTTGGGGTTGAAGGCGACGATTGCGCTGTAGGTGCCCGAACCGTCGTCGTTGATCGCGACCGTGAGATCGGATCGGATGCATCCGGTGGCGAGTAGGCCGACGACAACCGCGGCGAGAAGGAAACGGAACCTACGCATGGAGAGCCTCGTTCTGGAGAAACCGCGGTCGTCGTTACTCTAGCGAGGGGCGAAGTACGCAGCGGCGAATGCTTCGAGTGCCGCAGGTGCGTCACGGGTGCGCGACCACGGCGCGACGACG
>JANMVY010000225.1:0-1577 GCA_031393535.1 Actinomycetes bacterium
TCGAGGAGAACATCGGTCTGGTCGTGCACATTGCAAACCGGATTGCGAACCGACTACCGAACGAGCGAGATCGTGACGATCTGATCTCTGCGGGCATGGTCGGTCTGGTCGAGGCCGCGTCTCGATTCGAGCCGGCTCGCGCGATGCCGTTCGGGTCTTTCGCCGGTTTGCGCATCGAGGGCGCGATTCTCGACTCGCTCCGCCAGGCGGACCGGCTCCCCCGTTCGCTGCGCCACACCCAGCGCCGAATCGACGCCGCCGAGCTGGCGTTGACGACCGATCTCGGCCGTTCGCCGTCATCGACCGAGGTGGCCCGCGCGGTAGGGCTGTCGCTCTGCGAGCTGCACGAGGCCCGCGGCCAGATCGCCGCCGGGGTTCTGGAGTCGATCGATCGACCGGCCGGCGGCAGCGGCACGCCGTCGTGCGCCGAGCTGGTGTGCGACCCGGCCCGCGGCATCGATGAGCAACTCGCCGAGCAGGAGTCCGCGATCGCGGTGCGCAAGGCGGTCGGTCGACTATCCGAGCGCCACCGTTTCGTGATCATCGGTTGCATGTTCGAAGGCCGCCCACTGCGCGAGCTCGCGGTCACGCTGGGCGTGACGCGCTCGCGCGTATCGCAGTTGAAGGACGAAGCGATCCGCCAGTTGCGCATCGCGCTCACCGACCAGGAGACCATCGACCTCGCCGGCGCGGAACGCGAGCGCCCCGCTTCGGCCACCGTGCGGCGCACCGGGGCCTACGTCACCGCGTAGCCATGCCGTGCGCCAACCTGCAGGTCGGGATCAAAACCTCAGGAGAATGCTTGGCGCCCGAGGTCGGCGCCGATCTCGAGCAACCGCGGCAACACCGCGGGGACAAGCGTGAGCGAGGCGCCGATCACCGTGAGCGCGATCAGCGCCTTCAACGGCAGACCGAGGAAGAACACGTTGGCCTGTGGCACGAACCGCGATGCGAGCGCGAGCCCGGCCTCGGCAAGTAGCAGCGCCCCGAGCACCGGCGCCGCGATGGCGACCGCAGCCACCAAAATGTTGCTCGTGGCCGACGCGACCGCGGTCCACAGGTTGGTGTCGAACGACGGCGTGACACCGAGCGGCACTTGTTCGTAGCTCAGCGCGAACGCGCGAATGAGGCCGTGCAGCGCGGGCGACACCACGAGCAGCAGCCCGAGCGCGACCGTCTGCAGGCGCGCGAAGACAGCCGCCGATTGGCCGGCGACCGGGTCATAGATGCTTGCGGCCGAGAACCCGCCGAAGAAGTCGATGAGCACACCCGCCGCCTCGACGCCCGCCAGCGCGAGCTTTACGAGCCAGCCGAGAGTGAGCCCGATCATCGTCTCGGTGACCGCCGCGGCGATCAGCGCACCCGGTTGGTCAGGAACGGTCGTGTGCGGCAGCACGCCGACCAGGAACATCGCGAGGCTGAGCGACACGGCGATGCGACCGAACCACGGCACACCTCGGCTACCGAGTGCCGGCAGCGTCATCGTCCACGCGGTTGTCCGACAGAGGATGAGCACAAAGGCGATCGCGGCGGTCGCGTCGAGGGTCACGGCGTCACTGCACGAGTTGGGGCAACAG
>JANMVY010000287.1:0-2870 GCA_031393535.1 Actinomycetes bacterium
TCGGCGCGCGCACGCGCGGCCAGGGCGGGCTGGCCCGCGTTGTCGAGCATCTCGGGGAGATGCTCACGCACGCAACGCAGCGTGAAGTCGATCGGGTCGCCCACCGCGACCTCGTCGATGCGCACGATGACGTTCGCACCCTTGTCATGCTCGATGTAGTGGTAGTGCGGTTCGTGCTCGAAACAGTCGAAACGCAGGTACTCGAGGCCATCATCTGCGCCACACACGTGCAACGACGCGCCATGGTCGTCGAACGCGATGTCGAAGTGGGGCATCTCGATGCCCGCATAGGTCTCGTCGAGGATTGCATTGGTCAACGCGCGTGACTCGACGACGAACCGCACCGGCCCCGCGTCGACTGGATGGCAATGCGCGGGGATCATCGGTATCGGAAGCACGTCGTAGCGGTTGCCGCGACGGTAGGGCGACTCTTCACGATCCATCGGAACTCCCATCGGCCGCGAACGCGAAGTCGGCGGCAAAGCCACGATAGCGCCGCTCGACGAACCGACCGAGCTCAGGGTGCGTCAGCGCGAGGAACCGATCGGCCTGCACTGCGCGCAACAGCACATCACCGACGTCGCGGGGGTCCTGGCCGGGCGGCATGGCGGTGTCGTCATCGTAGCCACCACCGAAACGCTCGGGCCGATGACGCGCCGACGTGGCCGTGAGGCTCGTCGCAACCGGCCCGGGGCACAGCACAGTGACACCGATGTCGTCGGGTGCGAGCTCGAATCGCAACGAATCGCCGTAGCCGATGAGTGCGTGCTTCGTGGCCGCGTAGAGCCCGAGCGCCATACCGGGAATGTCGGGACGCATGAGGCCGGCCATCGACGATGTGAACGCGATGTGGGTGTCACCCCCGGCCGCCCGCAGCGCGGGCAGGAACTCGTCGACAGAGCGCACGATGCTCATCACGTTGAGCTCGAGCACCCATTGCCATTGGGCGTCGGTCGTGGCCGCCAGCGGAGCAGCCAGCACCACACCGACGTTGTTGGACAACAGGTCGACGGTTCCGAAGACATCGACCGCGCGCCTTGCAAGAGATGCGAGCGAGTCGCGGTCGGTGGCGTCGACCTGGACCGCGATGGCAGTGCCTCCGAGATCGTTGATCGTGGCCGCCACGCGCGACGCGCCGGCGGCGTCTATGTCGGCGACCACCACACGCATCTTCCACCGGGCACACGCCTCGGCGATACCCGTACCAATACCGCCGCTGCCCGCGCCGATGACCACCGCAGTGCGTTCTTCGAAACGCTGCATGCATCCCCCACTCCGGTCGACGCCTCGGCCGCACGGATCGTCGTCGACTGCGCACCGTTCGTCAACCGCCGCTCGAAGTCACGCCACTTGTGCATCGTCGTGGGGCGCGCCAGGCTCGGGGCGCCACAGTTCGTCGTGGCGCGAACGAGGGGAACCCCGCCATGGCCGACGCCGCACCGCCGAAGGATCAACCGCGCTGGCTCGGGCCATTGGCCGCCGGGCGAATCGCGCTGGTCACCGGAGGCGCGGGCGCCATCGGCGCGCAGAGCTGCGTCGCGCTCGCGGATCACGGCGCCGACCTCGTGGTCGTCGACATCGACGCCGAACGAACCGCAGCCACCGTTGCCGCCGTCGAATCGCGGGGCCGACGCGCACTCGGCATCGTGTCCGATCTCACCGAGGACGGAGCAGTACGTGCCGCAGTCGCTCACGCGCTCGACGTGTTCGGCCGAGTCGACATACTCGTCAACGCACTCGGCCATCACTACGGACTCGCCGCACCATTCGAGTCATCGACCGAGGAAGGCTGGGACTCCCTGTATCGCGTGAACCTGCTGCACGTGCTCCAGGCATGTCACGCCGTACTGCCCGGTATGAAGGAACGGGGGTGGGGGCGCATCGTCAACTTCTCGTCCGTCGAGGGCATACGATCGATGCCGAATGCCGCGCCGTACACCGCGTATAAGGGTGCGATCGACTCGTTCACGAAGAGCCTCGGGGTCGAGGTCGCGCGGTTCGACATCCGACTGCATCGCCGTCGACAAGACGCGCGCGCACCAAGTCAACTTCTACGACCTCGGCGACGAGTACGACCGCCACGTGCCCATCTGGGTGCCGGCGGGTCGCTACGGCGAAGGCGACGACGTCGCGGCCGTAGTGCTCTTTCTGTCGAGCGAACTTTGCTCGTGGGTCGTGGGTCAGACCATTCCCGCGGACGGCGGCACCCTCGCGGCGGGCGGTTGGTATCGCACGCCCGTGAAATGGACGAACTCACCGCTGCTCGTGCAGTACTTCGAGGACGATCCTGCGATCAACGATGCACGACCGCGCGGGGTGCAATGACCGGGGTGGTCAGCGACCTCCGGTGGCACCCGTCGCCGGTGCACCGGCCGCGCCCGCCCCTCCTCGCTGACCGCCACCGAAGGCGCCACCGGCGCCCGCGGCACCGGCACGGATCGCAGTCGCCGCGATCGTTCCGTCGGCTGCTGTGTCGCCCTGCACGATCACGGTCTCGCCGACTGCGAGGTCCGCGACACTCCCCTGCTTGGACACGGCCACCTGCAACTGTGCGTTCGTGGTCACCTTCACCACGGTGCCCTGTGCCGTGGTGATGTACACGTTGGTGCCGTCGACGAGCTTTACCGTGCCTGCGGTGCCGGCCGCAGCCGGTAGCCCACCGGCGCCGCCCGTAGTTCCCGATGCGCCCGTGAGACCGCTCGCGCCGGAGAAGCCGCCGGCGCGACCGAGACGACCCCCGGCACCGCTCGTGCCACCGGGCGCGCCGGCGAGTGCAGCAAGGGCTGCGGCCGAGCCCGCGTTCGTCGACGCGGTTGTGGCCGTAGGCGCGTTGTCGCGACCGACCCACGCGCCGGCGCTGAACGTGGCCA
>JANMVY010000289.1:0-1666 GCA_031393535.1 Actinomycetes bacterium
CAAGCGAATACCCCCGGTGTACGACCAGACCTCGGCGCTGATCGACGACGACATCGCGCTCTACGAGGAGTGGGGTGGCCTCGTCGGCGAGTGGGAGAGCGCGGAGAAGGTGGCGCTCGCGATCGGCGACAAGCCGGCCGCGTTGCTCGCGCACCACGGGGTGTTCGTGGTCGCGCGCGGCATCAGCGAGGCCTACATCCGGTGCATGGCTCTCGAATGGCGCAGCCGCAACGCGTGGATGGTCGAGGCCATCGGCGGTGGCGTACCGATGCCCCGTGCGCAGAGTGCCCTGTTGGCCACGCGGATCGATGCGGTCGGCTACTACTCGCTGTGGGAGGCGATGGTGCGCCGTGAGTTGCGCCACGATGCGTCGGTGCTCGACTGAGCACGGCTGTGCGGCGCCAAGTCGAGGCCCACCTGGTCGACCCGGCGGCTACGCTCGACAAGGTGGCTCTCGAGCGGAAATCGTCCAAGCCCGCGGGTATCACCGACGCGTCGGGTCAGCCGTACATCGTGATCGAGATCGCGGGGCTTACGATCTCGGCTGCGCCCCCGGCCAAGCATCGCGACCCGTCGGGCAACGACCCCGCGCCGAAGGCCGACTGACCGCCGACGATCGCCCCGCGGATCGGTGTGCGAGAGAGCGCGGGGTTGTCGTGCGCGTCGGGGCGCGTCGGGGCGCGGCGCGTTCGACGCTGCAGGACTTCGTTCTAAGCTCTAGCATTACTATCCGACGATCCCCCCTTGAACGGAGAGCGCATGGAATTCGGTGTCTTCTTGAACGGGTACATTCCCGGCCCGGCGGCACATGTGCCCGAGCTTGAGCACCGCGAGCTCATGCGAGAAGCCGAGTATGCGATCTTCGCGGACAAGCACAACTGGAAGTACGCGTGGTTCGGTGAACACCATGCGCTCGTCGAGTACAGCCACATGTCGGCCCCCGAGGTCGTCATGGGCTGGGTTGCCGCACAGACGGATTACATCCACCTGTGTACGGGTATCAACAGCCTGTCGCCGCGCAAGGAGCACCCGGTCCGCTACGCCGAACGCGCGGCGATGCTCGACCACTTCACGAACCGCCGTTTCGAGTGGGGTACCGGTCGAGGTGCGGGTGGCCACGAGGTCGCGAGCTTCAACATCATGGACAAGAACTCGACGAAGGCCGAATGGGAAGAAGTCGTCCGCGAGATCCCGCGCATGTGGGAACAGGTTGACTACGAGTTCCACGGCGAGCACTTCACCGTGCCGTATCCCCACAACATCCTCCCCAAGCCGCTCGGTCAGGGTCATCCGCCCATCTGGGTCGCCGCGGGGAACCCACCCACGTTCGGTCGGGCAGGTGAGCTCGGCATCGGCGCGATCGCGTTCAACTTCGAGCCGATCTTCGCGCTCCGCGATCGCATCGACGCCTACAAGGAAGGCATCGCCAACTGCACCGAGCCGATCGGTCAGTTCAAGAACGACAACATGATGATCACGAACTCGGTGATCTGCTGTGACACCCGCGAGGAGGCCCGGAACATCGCGTTGCGCAGGGGCCGCGGCTACCTCGTCACGATGGTCAACCTCTACCACGACACCATGGCGAAGTCCCAGGACGCGATCACCTGGCCGAGCTCGCCGCTGCAGTTGCGCGACCTGGCGGGCGGCGATCCCGATGCGCTGC
>JANMVY010000292.1:0-2891 GCA_031393535.1 Actinomycetes bacterium
CATCGATGGGGATGTCGAGGAAGTCCTTCACGACCTTCACGGCGCGACCTATGCCACCGAACTGCACGGCTTCGTTGATCTTGCCGCGGAGCACCGGCACGTAGATGTCGCGGTTGATCGACATCACGTATGCCTGCCCGGTGTTGGGCTCGACGCGAAGCACCATGATTGTGTCCGCAAGCAGCGTGTTCCCGCGGCCGGCGAGCAGTTCGTCACCCGAGTCGATGCCGTCGTTCTCGGTGGTCCCGAGGAGCAGGATGTTGCGCGGCTCGCCGCGGTCGACTTTGGTGCGGTCGGTCAGCACATCTACGGGGATCTCGATCCGGCGGATCGAGGCGACATCGTCGTACACCGTCTTTACCGTGGATGCGGTGTAGAGCGAGGTGCCGATGAGGCCGACGCAGCTGAGCAGCACGAGACGTTGCGGCCACGTGCGTCGGTATCTCACGCTCGGGCGCTTCTTCACGGTGGGCGAGGCTACCAGCGGCACCGCCACCCATCGGCGCGGCCACCGGTCACGGGTCATGAAAAACGACGTCAAGTCCGCTGGGACGCGGCCAGAATGCCCGGCATGGCCCCCCGCCGACACATCACCGCCGAATCGCCGCTGTGCGTCGTCGGCGACCGCATCGGCACCGGCCTGCGCGACGTGACCTCCGATCTCACGGCGCTCGACTCGTCGGGCTTTTGGGCAGTGGTGCTGCCGTACGATGCTCCGCCGGTATGCGCCCGCTTCGATCGCGTGCGCCCCGCGACACCATGGCCGGGGGCCCGTTGGTACGGCCCCACACGCGACGAATGGACCTCGAGCATCGACGCCGCGCGCTTTCGTCGCGGCGTGGCCGACATTCGCGAGGCAATCGCCGCGGGCGACGTCTACCAGGTGAACCTCACGAGACGACTCTCCGCACGCGTGCCATCACGGCCGCCGTCGGGCACCACGGTCGACATCGCGGCGCTCGGCGCGGCACTCGCGCACGGCAACCCTGCGCCGTTCTCGGCCGTCGTTCGGCTGCCCGCGCAAGGCATCCACGTCGCGTCGGCGTCGCCCGAGCTGTTCGTGCGCCGCGAGGGCCGCACGGTCTGGTCATCGCCGATCAAGGGCACCGCGCGGCACGCGGCGCAACTCACGGCGAAGGATCAAGCCGAGAACGTAATGATCGTCGACCTCGTGCGCAACGATCTCGGACGCGTCTGCCGATGGGGATCGGTCGACGTGCCCGTGTTGTTGTCGGTTGAGGAGCACCCCGGTCTCGTGCACCTCGTGTCGACCGTGCGCGGCACGTTGCGCGATGGGTGCGGCTGGCCCGAGGTGATCGACGCCACATTCCCCCCCGGCTCAGTCACGGGCGCGCCCAAGATCGCGGCCTGCGCGATGATCGCCGCACTCGAGCCGGTGGCGCGGGGCATCTATTGCGGCGGCGTGGGCTGGGTCGATGCCGATCGTGCGGTCGGTGCACTCAATGTGGCGATCCGGACGTTCTGGATCGAGGATGGTTTCGTGCACTTCGGCACCGGTGGCGGCATCACCTACGACTCTGATCCACAACGTGAGTGGGAGGAAACCGAGTTGAAGGCCCACCGGTTGTTGGCGGTCGCGTCGCGCGACAGCGTGGTCGAGGTGCTGCACCGATGAGCCTCGGCGAGGCGGCCGGGCGGGCCGACCACAAGGCAAACCCAGCATGACCGCGCCCCACGCGCCCAGCCCCGACATCGTGGTGTGGGTGAACGGTCGCCTGGTCGATCAGAACGAACCTGCGATACTCGCCACCGACCATGGCCTCACCGTGGGCGACGGGGTGTTCGAGTCGATGAAGATCGTGGACGCGACGCCATTCGCGCTCGATCGTCATCTGACACGGTTGGGGAAATCGGCCGACGGCATTGCGCTCTCGCTGCCCGACGAGGCGTGGCTCCGCCGCGGCATCGCCGACGCGATCCGCGCCGCCGGGCCGGGCGCGGGTCGCTTGCGGGTCACGATCACCTCGGGCCCTGGTCCGCTCGGTTCCGGGCGTGGCACCGCCGGCCCGACCACGCTGATCCATGTGGGCCCCACCACCACGTGGCCCCCCTTCGCACGGGTCATCACCATGCACTGGCCGCGCAACGAACGCACGCCACTCGCCGGAGTGAAGATCATCTCGTATGCCGAGAACGCGCTCGCGCTCGCGACAGCCCGCGGGCGCGGGGCCGACGAGGCATTGTTCGCGAACACCCAGGGCCAACTGTGCGAGGGCTCGGGGAGCAACGTGTTCGTCGCCCTCGACGGTGTGTTGTACACGCCGCCCCTCGCCGCCGGGTGCCTCCCCGGAGTGACCCGCGAGCTCGTGTGCGAGGTGGTCGACGTGGTCGAGGCCGACCTCCCCTTCGACGTTTTGGCCCGCGTCGACGAGGTGTTCCTCACGTCGTCGACGCGCGATGTGCAGCCGGTGTCCCACATCGACGATCGCGCGCTCGCCGGGTGCCCCGGCCCGCTCACGCGCGCAGCCGCGGCACGGTTCGCGACCCTGCTCGCCTGATCTCACCCAACCGCACGTTCTTTGGTCACTCGTCCACCTCTGCGGTGGGTGAGGGACCAAAGTTCGTTGCGTCGTCGACCTCGGAGGTGGGTGGGATCAGCCGGCGCGGGCGTGCACCACGTCGCCCACTGCGAACCGGCGGGTCACGAACGCCGGGCCCACGCCGGGGTGGCCCACGCCGGGGTGGCCCGCGGCGGGGTGGTCGGCGGCGGGGCTCGCCACCTCGACGACAAGCAAGCCGTCATCGTCGACACCGACCGCGCGACCCTGCACCACCGCGCCGCCGGGCAGGTCGACCCGCACCTCGCGCCCGATGGTCGAACATCGCGAGCGATAGCGATCGAGCAGGTCGGGTGCGTCGTCGTCGAGGCC
>JANMVY010000322.1:0-15274 GCA_031393535.1 Actinomycetes bacterium
GGCGCCGCCGCGTTCGGCCCGGCCGGCACCGCACTGCTCATCTCGGCGTTCCCACCCGAGCGACTCCCAACCGCGATCGGGCTTTGGGCGGTCACGAGTGGCGTGTCGTCCGCGGCTGGCCCGTCGCTCGGTGGCCTCGTCGTCGACTGGGGCGGTTGGCCCTGGGCATTCTGGATCAGCGTGCCGATCGGTCTCGTCGCTTTGGTGGTGGGCCCGTTCGCATTGCGAGAGACGGCGCGCGACCGAACGCGGCGACTCCCCGACCTGCTCAGCGTGGCGTTGGTGATGGCCGCGACATCGGTGATCACGCTCGGCGTCGTGCAGCGCAAGACCGACGCGGACTGGGGTTGGCTCGGCGCGAAGACGTTGATGTGCTTCGTCCTCGGTGGCGGGCTGTTGGCAGCGTTCATCAGCCGGTGCCGGCGCAGCCCCAACCCGCTGCTGCAACTCGACCTGTTCCGCGCCGACAGGGTGCGCTTCGGCACGATCGGCCTGTTCGTCAGTGGCGTCGCGTTCTACTCGCTCTACTGGGCGTTCGTGCAACACACGGTGAACCAGTGGGGATGGACGATCTCGCGCGCAGGAGTCGCCACATGCCCCATCGCGTTGGTGTCCGGTATCTCGGCGGTCATCAGCAGTCGGTCCGCGGCGCGATACGGGCAACGCCCCTTCATCTTCGTCGGCTCGCTCGGCGTCGTCGGCAGCTGCGTGTTCTTGTGGCTCGCCATGGGCGACGAGCCGTCGCTGTGGACCGTGCTCGTGGGTGGCGCGCTGCTCGGCCTGTTCAGTGGTCTGGTGTTCCCGGCCTACATCGCGACGACGCTGCTCGGCGTGCGGGCCGATCAGCACTCGGTCGCCAGCGCGATCAACTTCATGGTGCAACGCACGAGCGCGACCCTCGGCACAGCGCTCGCCATCACGTTCATCGCGGGAGCACGCGCCGGCACCGGCCTTCACCAGGCGCTCGTCGTGTGTGCCGTCGGTAGCACGGTTGGCTTCGCGCTCGGATTTCTGGTGCGCCGCCCCGAGGACGACCGGGCTGCGGCGTCGGTTACGGCGTCGGCGCGGACCTGATCCGTCGGAGATCTACCATGGCGGTGCCCGACCGCTGATTGGAGATTCGCCGTGATCGGCCTACCGGAGTTGCTCGTGCCGTATGCCGATCGCATCAGCGACATCGACTCGCACGAGATGTTGCCCGCGGAGCTGTGGGCCGACGCATTCGGCGAGATTGCGACGCCGCTCGCCCAGCGGTTCATCACCGGCCGCGACCCCGAGCACCCTGGCTATTGGAGCATTCCGGGTTGCACCGCCGACACCACTCCCGTCGACCCGGCCACGGTGTGGCACCTCAAGGGCCCCACCGCGCCGGGCGCGATCGACCCGGCCCGCCGGGTCGCCGTGCTCGATGCCATGGGCGTGCGCCGCCAACTCATGTTCCCTACGTCGGTGGCGCACTGCGGCGCATTCATCCGTACGTACCCCGAGGTCTCCGGACAGTTCGACGGTGTCACGACCGACCGCCGCGGCTACGCGCTGTCGCTGTTCGTCGCGTACAACGAATGGGCCGCCGCACGTGCCGTGAGCAACGACCGCGTCCGGCCCGTGTTCGTGCTTCACGGTGACACCCCGGCCGAACTGCTCACCGTGGCCGCGCGCGCCGTCGGCTCCGGTGCCCGCGCCGTGATGCTGCTGAGTGGCGAACCGCCCGGCGGGCGCTCGCCCGCGCACCCCCACCTCGACCCGCTCTATGAGCTGCTGGCCGAGCACGACGTGGCACTCACCGTGCACCTCGGCAGCGAAGGCGGCTTCGTCGCGACGAGCAGGTGGCGCGAAGCACCGGCGTTCGACGGCTATCGGATCTCGGGCGAGTTCACCGGCGACCCGTGGAGCCGCTCGACGATGCACCTCGCGGCGCAGAACATGACGATGACGATGATCACCGGCGGGGTCTTCGACCGCCACCCGCGTTTGCGCTTCGGGGTTATCGAGCTCGGCGCACACTGGGTGGGGCCCTTGGCCGAGCTGCTCGACCTGTGGGCCGACAACAGCCAGGGTTTCTCCCGCGATGGCATCCGCGCATCGGGCCTCGAGCGAAAGCCGTCGGACTACCTCCGGTCGAATGTGCGGGTCACGCCGTTCGTCTTCGAACCCGTCGACGTGTACCTCGACCGCTACGACCTCGCGGACGTGCTGTGCTTTTCGACCGATTACCCCCACGTCGAGGGCGGGCGCGACCCGCTCGGCCGGTTCGCCTCGCTGCTCGAACGCCACGGGCGCGAGGTGGTCGAGAAGTTCTTCGTCACCAACGGCGAGCTGCTGCTCCCCGACTGAGTTGCGTCGCGCCGGGCTGCTGCCGGCGAGCCGCGTCGCACGCCCTCGACACCCTCGTCAGGTGAAGGGGGTGACGTCCTGCACGAGATGATGGGCCATGTTGCCCGAGAGCAACACCGAGATCTGGCGGTGCTTCCACCGCCACGTGTCGTCGACCCGTTCGAAGGTGTCGAAGTTCCGGCCGGCGTTGATCGGTTGGAGCGGTAGCGCATCGGTCGCCTGGTACATGACGTAGTGGCTCGAACACGTTGCGACGCCGTTGGCCTCGTCTATGTCGAGGATCAGGTTGGTGGAGACGTGATGGGTTCGGGCGCCCCCTTCGGGGTACACCCTCGTGGCCATGCGGAACTGGTCAGCGGTTCCCTTTTCACCTTGGCACACGACGTCGCCCATGCCGTCGATGCCAATGGTCGCGTGCGCGAACAGCGTGCCGACCTGGTCGAAATCGCCCGCGTCGTTGTACATGTCGCACCGGAAGACCAGCTTTTCGATCTGGGTTCGCGCATCGGTCATCAGTTCGCCTCTCGTCGTGTGCTCAGGAGTCGGTATGGAGCAGCATCGGTCCCAATAGTTCCGCGAGCGTGAAACTAGCCGGGTCGGATCGGAGAGCCCGCGCGCTGGCATACTCTCGGCCGTGAAGGCGGAGCGGTGGGGCACGTACGGGCGTCGCCCGCTCCTCGTGTTGTCGATGGTCGCGTTCGTCGACTCGGTCGATCGGGGGATCTTGCCGGGCGTCTTGTCGGATGTACAAGACGACCTCGGCTTCAGCGACTTTCAGGCCGGCCTGCTCGGCACCGCATTCGTGCTTGCGAGCTTTCTCGTCGTGTTGCCCGCCGGCTACCTCGCGGATCGCACGTCGCGAACGAAGACGATCGCAGTGGTCATCGCCTCGTGGGGCGTGCTCTCGATGGCGAACGCGGTCGTGACCGGTTTTGGGCAGTTCCTCGCCGTGCGCGCGCTGCTCGGCATCGGTGAGACCGTCGACAACCCCGCATCGCAATCGCTCGTCGCCGATTACTACCCGACGGCGATGCGCGGGCGCGCCTACGCCTGGCAACGGTCGGCGCCGCTCTTCGGGACCGCGTTCGGCACGGCCATCGGTGGCCTCGTGGCCGCGTTGACCTCGTGGCGCTGGGCGTTCGTCCTGATCGGGGTACCCGGTTCCCTACTCGCCATCGCCTGTTGGCGCCTCCCCCAACCCACGCGGGGCGAGAGCGACGAGGCCGTCGCGCCCCGCGGGCGCAGTCGAGCCCGCGACGACATCCGCGCCGTGCTGGCCGTGCCTGCGCTGCGGGCGTCGATGACCGGGACTGCCATCGCCTCGGGCGCCCTCGCCGGCATCGGGTTCTGGGCTCCGTCGTTCTACGACCGCCATACATCTCTGTCGAAGGAGCAGGCGGCGGGGATCGTCGGTGGACTCATCCTGCTCGGTGCGATCGCGGGCACGCTCCTCGGTGGATCGCTGCGCGACCGTATGGCCGACCGACAGGCGGGCGGGGCGATGCAACTCGCCGCGATCACGCAGGCCATCGGTGGGGTCGCGCTGCTGATCGTCTTCCTCGACGTACCCCTGTTGGTACGCATCGTGATGTCGCTCGTCGGCACCGCGTTCATCGTCTCGGGCTTCCCGGCCCTGAACGCACTGACCGCTGATCTCGTCCCCGCGTCGCTGCGTGGCATGGCGTTCTCGGTGACGGGGTTCTTCACCGCGCTGGCCGGCGCGATCTCGCCGCTGCTCATCGGCCTTCTCGCGGATCGGTTCGACTTCGTGGTCGACGGCGAGACGAAGGGAAACCTGGCGCACGCGTTCTTGATCGTGACCCCCCTCCTGTTCGTCGGCGCGGGCGTGCTGTGGCGCGGGCGGCACCACGCCGAACGGGGCCAGATGCCGTGATGGATCACAGCCGCAGAGGTGTGCGCTCGTCGTCAGTGGCCGCCGGGGCCCGCGAGCTCGTCGATCTGGTCGATGAGGTACTCCACGATCTCGCTGTCGGTCATCGAGGCGCCGCGGCGAACCGCGGCGACGAAGTACGCGTTACCCAGGAGTGAGCGAAGATCGACGACGATCGCATCGAGGCGTTGCGCGTCGGCGGGCTCGAAGGGCAGCGCATGCGCAGCACCGGCGGCGGTCAGCGCGCCGTAGAGCACTGCTGCGACCTCGAACGCGCCGAGGTCGACCAGGACGCCGAAAACGTGACGCAGCGAAAGCCACTGGTTGGCCCAATCACCGCCCCGGTACCAAGTTCGGACCACTTCGCCGAACCCGGCCAGCCCGGCCACATGCTCGCCCCGCCGCGCTCGCAACGAGTGGACTTCGGTGAGCGCGAACGCCTCGATCCACCGGTTGCCGGCTTCCGCAGCGAAACGAGCCGCCGTCTCGAGGTGGCCGAGTGCTTCGTCCTGGTCGGTGCCCTCCAAGGCGAGCCCGAGCGCGTAGCCCGCTTGGGCCAACGCCGTACCCGAGCCGACCGATGCGGCGGCGGCGCGCGCCTCGCCGGCGAGGACCGCGCCGCGCACCGTATCGCCGATGCTGGTCTGGGCCACCGAACGCATGTAGAGCGCGTGGGCCAAGCGCGCTGCGTCGCGAGCCCGGCGCGCCGCTCGCAACAACTGATCCATCCAACGCAGCGCCTCATCGGGATCTCCGAGATAGAAGTGGGCGTTGGCCAGCACCCGCTCGGGCAACCCGCTCACCGACTCGTCACCCGGGCCGGCGTCAAGCGCGGCGCGCGCCAGTCGTATCGCGTCCTCCAGGTCGCCCCTCACCCAGTGGCCATACCCACAGACGCCAAGGACCGTCGCGTACGCGGGATGTGCGTCGGCGCCGGGGATCGCGACCGCCGCGTCGGCCCAGGCCATGACCTCGTACTGCACCCTGCGGAAGCCGAGCTCTCGCAATGCGGCGACTACCCGCAGCGCCCGGTCGGCGTCGCCCGCCCGCGCTGCGCCGAGCACCGCGGCGCGGAAGTTCTCGAAGTTCCGGTCGAGCCGAGCGGACCAGATCGCCTCGTCCGGTGTATCGAGACCAACGGCTCCACGCTCGGCCAGCCCGAGGAAGAAGTCGAGGTGGCGGGCCTCAGCGGCGAGAAGCCTGCCGTCGTCGGTCAACCGGTCCAGCGCGAACTCGCGCAATGGCTCGAGCAGTCGATAGCGCGGCACACGTCGTTCGACGAGGATCACCATCGACTGCTCGACGAGATCAGCGAGGATGTCTACCGTGTCGGCCGAGACGCCGTCGCCCTCCACGTCGCAGACCGCACTCACCGCATCGAGGTCGAAACCTCCGGCGAACACCGCGAGCTGGGCGAACACTTGCTGAGCCGTGGGGTCGAGCAGGTCGTACGACCAGCGGACGAGATCGACGAGCGTGCGGTGCCTGCCGTCGCTGCTCCGTTGGAGCTGTCCAAGTGACTGCACGCGCTGGGCGAGGCGCTCGGCCAGCGCGTCGACACCCATTGCTCGCAGGCGGGCCGCGGCCAGCTCGACACCCAGGGGCAGACCCTCGAGACGCCGGCAGATCTCCGCGACGGAGCGCGCGTTCTCGTCGCTCAACGCGAACTGCGGCACTGCGGTCTGGGCCCGAGCGACGAAGAGCTGCGCGGCCGGTGACGCTTGCACGTCCTTGCATGTCGCCGCGTCGAACGACGGGAGCGCCAACGGCATGAGGACCGAGACGAACTCGCCGGCCAGGCCGAGTGGCTGGCGGCTCGTGGCGAGAATGCGCAGCTCGGGGCAGCAGCTGCGGAGCCGATCGACGAACGGTGCCACGGTGTCGGTCAAGTGCTCACAGTTGTCGAGCACGAGCAGGCCCCGGCGGGGCGCGAGGTACTCGACGATCGTCTCGTCGAGCGTGCGGTACTGGCGCTGCTGTATGTCGAGGGCATGAGCAACCACCC
Organism: Actinomycetes bacterium; assembly: GCA_031393535.1. GTDB lineage: Bacteria > Actinomycetota > Acidimicrobiia > Acidimicrobiales > WLNW01 > WLNW01. Next base: position 6,231 of record JANMVY010000322.1, read on the forward strand.
GCGCCACGCCGGCGGGATCGCGCAACGTCGCCAGTTCGACGAGGGTCACGTCGATGCCGGACTCGTCCGCGACCTTCGCCGCCGAACGGAGCGCCAAGCGCGTCTTGCCAACTCCCCCCGGACCGGTGACGGTGACCACGGCGTGGTTACCCAGCGCCTCGACCAGCTCGACGACCTCGGGATCGCGACCCACGAACGATGTCGAACCCAGGAGCCGCGCGGCGACCGCTGTACCGGGCGGCGAGACGCGCGCCGGCGACCCAAGTGAGGGGTCATCAGCGAGAATATGCTGCTCGAGTTCACGGACCTGGGCCGAGACGTCGAGTCCGACCTCCTCACGGAGTCGTCGCCGCAACTCGTTGGCCCGACGAAGCGCCTCGGCCTGTCGACCGGTGCGGTGCAAGCCCAGCATCAACAGCACCCAGAACCGCTCCCGGAACGGATGGCGCTCTACCAGCGACTCGAGCTCGGAGACCACCGACGCCGCATCGCCGCACTCGAGCGAGGCGGAAGCCCACTGCTCGGTTGCGACCAGGCGGAGCTCGTCGAGCCGTACGGCTTCGGGCCGCACCGGATACAGGTCAGCGTGGTCCGCGAATGCCGATCCTCGCCACAGACCCAGCGCTTCGGCCAGCAGCGGTGCCGCGTCGGCCGCGGCCACCTGGCGCGATCGTTGCAGCAGCGTCTCGAATCGCGCGGCGTCAATGCCGCTGTCGGGCACGTCGATCATGTACCCCCCGCCCTGTCGCCCGATCGCGATCTCAGGTCCGAGCACTGCGCGCAGCCGCGACACGTGGCTCTGGAGGGTCGCCGTCGCCGATCGCGGCGCCTCGTCGCCCCACACGGCGTCGATGAGCAGATCCGCCGACACAGACCGGCCGCGATTGGCGGCCAGGACTGCCAGGACCTGCTGCGCCTTCGGACCGCCCATCGGCGACCGGATCCCGCGTCGCTCGAACGTCACGGGACCGAGCACGCGAAGACCGATGGGACACCCCACCGACTCATCGTCGTCGCGACGCATGCGTTCCGCTGTCAACCCGCGTGCGCTCCTCCGCCAAGGGTCCCAACGGACCGTGAGTGTTCTGCAAGCACGTTAGGTCAGAGTCCACCATGACAAACCGACACGCCCAACCCATCGAGAGGAACGACGCATGCACATCACCAAAGATTCGATCCCGGTCAAGATCGACGTCCCAGGGGCAACCGCCCGGCAGATCTGTGACTTCGGCGACGCCACGGGTTACGGCGCAATCGGGGGCGAGTACTTCTCCCTCGGAGCAGGAACGGACATTGCGCCCCTGCTGGCAGGGCTGCCCGGCGACTCGTGCCACGCACCGCACTGGGGCTACATGATTTCCGGGAAGCTGGCCGTCACCTACGGCGACGGGACCGACGAGACCTGTGCGGGCGGCGACATCTTCTACTGGCCACCCGGCCACAGCGTTCGGGTCATCGACGGCGCCGAGGTGATCCTGTTCAGCCCCCAAGCCGAGCACACCCAGGTCATGGACCACATGCTCGACAAGATGACGCAGAACTGAATCGTTCGACACCGCCCGACCCCGCCAACCAACAACCGAGGAGTGCTCAGCACCATGGACCCAACCCAACAGCTCGCCGTCATCCTGCCCATGCTCACCAACATCGTCGGCCGCATCGAGCCCGCACAGCTCGACGCTCCGACGGCGTGCGCCACGTTCACCGTCCGCGGCGTGCTCGACCACATGATGGGCGGAGCAGCAGCCTTCGCCCCCGCGTTCCGTGGCACCGAGCCCGACGCGAACGGTCCGCCCGCTCCCCCGCCGACCGATGTGCATCCCGCAGCCCGCTTCCGTGCCGCCATGGCCGACCTGCTCGACGCAGTCCAGAGCCCCGGCGCCCTCACCCGCATCGTCAATGCGCCGTTCGGCGAGGTTCCCGGAGAGGTGTTCGCCCGGTTCGTGGCCTTCGACGGACTCATACACGGCTGGGATCTTGCCTCGGCGACCGGGCAGCCCTACAACCCACCCGACGAGCTCGTGGCCGAAATCGACGCGTTCGCCCGACAGGCACTGGCGCCCGAGATGCGTGACGGTGACACCTTCGCCGCGGAGACCGACGCGCCGAGCGACGCCGGCCCGATGGCCCGGCTCGTGGCCTTCTCCGGTCGGCGCCTCTGAACCCCGGGCGGTGCTGACCGTTCAGCGATATCCGCGCTTGCCATGTTCAGGAGGCGAGGCCGATCTCGATTGGTAGCTGCGCCTGGCGCCATTCGGGGTAGCCGTCCTCGAGGCGGCGGGCGGCGCGGCCGCGGCGGCGCAGCAGCCGCACAGCCTCATCCGCGAACACGCAGTACGGCCCGCGGCAGTAGGCGACGACCTCGACATCGTCACGTAGGTGTCGTAGTTGGCGAGCGAGCTTTTCGATGGGGATGGAGCGTGCCCCGACGATGTGTCCCGATGCGTACTCGGCGACCGGGCGGACGTCGATCACGATTACGTCGCCCGCGTCGAGGCGCCGGGCAAGCTCGTCCCGGCTGATCTGTTCGAGTTGGTCACGGTCGCCGAGATAGGCGGCGGCGAGTTCGTCGATGCGTTCGAGATGTGCTCCTGCTGCGCCGCGCAGCGCGGCCCACAGCTCGCCGACGCGCTCCGACGCGAGTCGATAGTAGATACGGGTCTTCTCGCGACGCGTCGTGACGAGACCTGCGCCGGCGAGCGCTCGGAGATGGAACGACGTGTTGGCCACGCTCTGACCGATCTCGTCGGCCAGATCCTCGACATGGCGCTCACCTTGGGCGAGTACGTCGACGATCTCCGCGCGGCGGCCGTTGGCGAGCGCTTTCGCGACGTCCGCGAACCCGTCGAACAGGGCGTCCTTCGCAACTCGATCACCCACCGAGCAACCTCCTCAAAGACTTCCTTGACAACCTATCCCAGCGCCACGCAGTATTCAAGGTATTACTTGAGGAGCGTGTGATGGTGCGGATCTACGAGTTCGTCGACGAGGGCCTCGGCCACTCCTCGTACCTCGTCGACCTCGGCGACCACACCGCCGCGACGATCGACCCGCCACGCTTTCCCACCGCGCACGCGATTCTCGCGGAGCGCGCGGGGCTGCGGATCACGTGGACGATCGATACCCACTCGCACGCCGACTACGTCACCGGCAGCCCTGGCCTCGCCGCGCGCCTGGGTACGACGTTCGTCGCTCCGGCGGCGTCACACCTCGAGACTCCACATCAGCCGGTGCGCGACGGTGGTCGCCTCGACCTGAGTGCGAACGTGACCCTCGTCGCGATCGCCACTCCAGGTCACACACCGGATCATCACGCGTATGTCCTCGAAGCGGACGGTGTCGCGGTCGGGCTGTTCACGGGGGGTTCTTTGATGGTCGGCACGGTTGGTCGGACCGACTTGTGCGGTCCGGATCTCGCGGTGCCACTGGCCCACGAGATGTACCGGTCGCTGCACCGCTTCGATGACCTATCCGATGACGTGGCCGTGTACCCGACGCATGGCGCGGGATCGTTCTGCTCCTCCCCCGGTGCCGTAGAACGCGTCAGCACACTCGGCCGGGAGCGAGCCACCAACCCGTTCCTACGGACATCGACCGAGGGCGCGTTCGTCGAGCGGTTGGTCGCCGGGTTCGGGACGTTCCCGACATACTTTGCCCGGCTCCCGGAAGTGAACCGGCGAGGCCCTCGCCGCTACGACGCTGTTCCGACGCTCGCACTTCTCAGCGTCGACGCGTTTGCGCGCCGATCGGCTGCGGGCGCGGTGGTCGTCGACGTCCGGCCGTTCGCGCACTTCGGCCGCGGCCACATTCCCGGGTCGTTGTCGATCACGTTGCGGCCGGTGTTCGCCGGCTGGGCCGGCTGGATCATCGATCCCGACCGACCGCTGCTGTTCGTGCTCGATCCCGGTCAGGACCGTGTCGATCTGGTGCGTCAGTGCCTCGACGTCGGTCACGAACACCTGGTCGGCGAGCTCGACGGTGGCATCGATGCGTGGACGGCGAGCGGACGAACCCTCGCCACGATCCGCATGGTCGATGTCGACCACCTTGACCATGCCCTGTTCGACGTGCGTCAGGCCGACGAGTACACGACGGGCCACATCCCCCGCACGGTCAATGTCGAGCTGGCCGCCGTCCCCATGACCGAACTGCCGGCCGGCCCGCTGACGGTGATGTGCGGTCACGGGGAGCGGGCCATGACCGCCGCCAGCCTTCTCACCGCCGCCGGACACCTTGACGTGTCCGTGTTCGATGGCGGACCCGACACGTGGGCCACTGTGACCGGGCAACCCCTCGACGCAACGCCATGACGACCACCCAGACTCCCCTGCGGCTCGGGCTGCGCCAGAACCTCGCACAGTTCTCGCTCCTCGTCGGCGTGAACGCGCTCGTCGGCGGCATGATCGGCCAAGAACGCACCGTCCTACCGCTGCTGGCCAAAGAGGAATTCGGGCTCACGGCATTCACCGCGACGCTCACGTTCATCGTCGCTTTCGGAGCCGTGAAAGCGGTAACCAACTTCTTCGCCGGCACCCTGGCGGATCGCTACGGTCGCAAACCAGTCCTCGTCACCGGATGGATCATCGCCATCCCCGTCCCGCTGCTGTTGATATGGGCCCCGAGCTGGGGTTGGATCGTGTTCGCGAACGCTCTCCTCGGTGTCAACCAAGGGCTCACCTGGTCGACCACGGTCATCATGAAGATCGACCTCGTCGGCCCGGCCCGTCGAGGCTTCGCCATGGGCCTAAACGAGGCGGCCGGCTACGGCGCGGTCGCCGCGACCGCTCTCGCGACCGGCTACATCGCCCAACACGCGGGGCTGCGCCCCGAACCGTTCTTCCTCGGCATCGCCTACACCGGCCTGGGTCTCGCGCTCTCGACGCTGTTCGTACGCGAAACCCACGCGCACGCCCGCCACGAAGCCACGAACCACGTCGCCACATCCGACTCTCATCACGAGGCACTTTCGACCGGCGAGATCTTCCGACTCACCTCGTTCGGTGACAAGGCAATGTCGTCGTGCGCCCAGGCCGGGCTCGTCAACAACCTCAACGACGGCCTCGCGTGGGGGCTGTTCCCCATCTTCTTCGCCGACGCCGGCTTGTCAATCGGACGTATCGGAGTCCTGGCCGCGCTCTACCCCGCCGTATGGGGCCTGGGGCAGCTCTACACCGGCGGGCTCTCCGACCGTGTCGGCCGCAAACCACTCATCGTCGGCGGGATGCTCGCCCAAGCCGTCGCCCTCGCATGGATCGCTGCCGCCAGCAGCTTCACCGCTTGGGCGGTCGGCGCGATCCTGCTCGGCGCGGGAACCGCCATGGTCTACCCCACCCTTCTCGCCGCGATCGGCGACGTCGCCCACCCCCGATGGCGTGCCCGGTCGATCGGCATCTACCGCCTCTGGCGTGACGGCGGCTTCGCCGTCGGCGCGCTGCTCGCCGGTCTACTCGCCGACCTCGTCTCCGTCCCCGCCGCCATCTACGCCGTCGCCGCCCTCACCGCAGCGTCCGGCCTGCTCGCCGCCATTCGCATGTACGAAACCCACCCGCCGACGCGTCAGACGTGACCCAGCAGCCCAGGAGGTCCCTCCCATGACAGATCCGATGCTCATCGATGCCGACCAGTTGCGAGCCGAAGTGCGCGACAAGTACCGCCACGTCGCCCTCGCCCCCGCCGCCGAGCACCACTTCCACACCGGGCGGCGCCACGCCGCGCTCCACGGCGACGACCAAGCACACGTCGGGGCGCTGCCCGATCGTGCCGTCGAGTCCTTTGCCGGTGTCGCCAACCCCTTCAGCCTGGCGCCCCTCGAACCCGGTGCGTGCGTGGTCGATGTCGGCTCGGGAGCCGGCTTCGACAGCTTCGTGGCCGCACACCACGTGGGTTTCGCCGGACGCGTGACCGGCGTCGACATGACCCCCGAAATGCTGGCCAAGTCACGCGCGACGCGCGAGCTCCTCGACCTTCCCCACGTCGAGTTCCGCGAAGGGTTCGCCGAGGCGCTGCCGGTCGACGACGCGTCGGCCGATGTCGTGATTTCCAACGGTGTGTTCAACCTCTGCCCCGACAAGCGGGCCGCGTTCGACGAGGTGTTCCGCATCCTGCGACCAGGTGGGATTCTGCAGTTCGCAGACATCGCGAACGGTCGAGACGTCCCCGATGACGCGTTGCGCAACATCGACCTGTGGACCGGTTGAATCGCCGGGGGCCTGCCGTGTGCAGGCTGGCAGCGGATGCTCGAGGAGGTCGGCTTCGTCGACGTCGCCATCGGCCCACCGGTCGACACGTTCGGCGGCGCGAACGGCGAGGCGAACGCCCGCGCCTTCGAGGTGTACGGCTACGCGTTCAGGGCCCGCAAACCCCGAACATGATGCATTCGCGCACCGGTGCGTCGCCCAATCGGTGCGAGGCGATGAGGGAGTTCGAAATGGGGAGAACATGTTATCCTTCCGTTTGAGCCTCCGGAGGGAACGATGGGCATTCGGTATTCGAAGCCACCGGTGTTGATGCACGACGTGATCGGCGATCTCGGAGCCGTCGTGCGCGTCCTCGAAAGGCAGGCGCCGTACACCCCCCTTGGTGGGTGGTACAACCCCGGCGCGGATCCGCACGCGCGGACCAGGCCGATGTGGTTCCAGAACGACTGGGTACACGACACCTTCCGGGCTGAGGGCTCTGATCTATTCCTGCAGCATCCGGCCTACATCGAACACGCGAAGCAGTTCTATGACGCCGAGGTGGTCGAGCCGCAGAGCGTCTATGTGAACCTGATGACCTCGATCGCCGACGGCGGACCGGCGCACACCGACAACCCGCGGTTCCACGGACGCGACCGTACGAACACCCCGATGTGGTTGCTGCGGGCCATGTTGTGGTCGGGGTTGTTCAACCGCTTCGAGATCGTGCAGGCCACTGCGATTTGGTGGATGAACGACGTCGAAGGCGGCGGTTTGTACTTCTGGCCCAACGGCCCCGACAGCCCGCCCGAGCATCACGTGGGCTCCATGGCGAACACGGCGTTGATCGGCGACAACCATGGGATGTTCCACCAGGTCGGGCCGATCGGTCCCTTCGACAGAGGAACCCCGCATGTCACACCGAGTGCGCAACTCGCGCCGGTCGGCGACGGCACCGTCGACTGGGCGGTGATCGACGATGGCGAGCAGCAGTTCCGGGCGCCGCTGCACACGTTCCGGGTGAGCGTGCTGTGGAAGGCCGACGTCTACCAGACCGCAGCCCAACGAGACGAGCGCGCGAAGAACCTGCTCTCGCTGCAGGACGTCGCGGACACCTTCAACGACGACCTCGCGCGGCAGGGTTCGTCGATCCGGTTCGACCTCGCTCGCGTCGACGACTTGCGCCTCAAGGCCGAGATCGCCACCGTCTACACCGAGGCCACACCCATAGGCGCTCTGCGGTCCGCCTTCGCCTACGCCTGAATACCGTGCGTGACCCGAGGCCGGCCCGGCCGGCGCCGGCTCGCGCGCGCATCTCACTCCCGGAGGATCACCCGGACCGCAGCTTCGAGCTCTCGGAACACCCAGGCAACGTCGTGGCGTCGACTCAACCAGCCGATGATCACGCTATCCATGACGTGCGCGAGCGTGCCGATCGCGGCGTCGCGAGAGGCGAGCTCGGTGTCGCCGAGCGCGGCATCGAGGATGGTCGCAAAGGTGTCGCCCACCAAGGCTCGCGTCTCGCCCACCTCGGCATCGGGGGAATACAAGGCTCGCAGCATCGTGCGTGAACGTGTTTCGTCGGCCTCGAGCGCGTCGACGAAAGACCGCATGACTCGCAACACGCGCTCTTCGGGAGTTGCGCCCGGAGACGGGTGCGCTGCCACGCGGGCACGAAAGTTCGTCATGCCCTCGAGGTGCGCTTCGGCGATCAGCTGGTCCTTCGAACGACAGAACTTGTAGATCGTCTTCATCGAGAGCCGGCATGTCTTTGCCAGTTGACGCATCGACACGGCGTCGTAGCCATCCTGCGCCACGGCTCGCGTAGCTTCCATCAGCCGCTGATACCGAGGATCGGCGCGCTTTGCCTCGACTGCTGCGACCCGATCCGAACTCTGCACACGTCGAGAGTAACGGTGCGTTCGACGCCTTCGGCCATGCACGAAAAGCTCTCCCGGCCGCCGACCGGCGCGGCGCGCTCAACTCGCGGGTCGTTCCTCGGCACTCGCGGGTCGTTTCTCGGCGAACAACCCGCAGGAGACGTGCGCGACCGCGACGAGGCGATCCGCGTTTCCCACGTCGATTACGCGCACGTCGGCGAGCGCAGAGTTGCGCGAAGCGCGCAGCAGCGTGGCCGTGGCGCGCAGTGGTCCCACCTTGGCCGACGCGAGGCAGTGCAGCGACACGTTGGTCGTCGCGCCGCCCCGTTCGGTGCGCGCCGCGATGGCCATGGCGCCCGCCACATCGGCCAGGAGCATCGTGACGCCCGCGTGCACGCCGCCGTTCGGCCCTCGGAGCTCATCGGTGACATCGATCTCGACCGTTGCATCGCTCGGGCCGTCGACGAAGCGATACGAAAGCTGGTTGAAGTAGGCACAACCGAGGCTGGGATGATCACGATCCATGCCCCGGAGTCTGACCCGTCGACGACCAGCGCGCCTCGCGGAGGGATCAGCGAGAGGCGGGGTCGCGTCGTTGGTCGGGGTCGGGGCGTTCCGAAATCGTCGGCAGTGCCACGGTGATGGTGGTGCCGCGCGCTGGGTGCTGGCATGCGAAGTCGAGTGCGGCTCCGCTGCGATGGTGCAGTCCGTTCGAGCACACGCGGATCTCGCCGCCGTGACCCCGCACCAGAGCGTCGACGAGAGCAAGGCCAAGGCCTGTTCCGGGTCGGCTACGAGCGTCATCGCTTCGGGTGAATCGTTCGGTTGCCGTCGACAAGAACTCGCGAGGCATGCCGCGACCGGCGTCGCTCACCATGAGGACAACTGACGCCTCGGCACTGGTGATCGTGACGTCGATCGGCGGCTCGCCATGGGCGCGCGCGTTCACGATGAGGTTGTTGACCACCTGACGGATCTGCGATGCCGG
>JANMVY010000333.1:0-1852 GCA_031393535.1 Actinomycetes bacterium
TCGGCGATCACATGGCAGTAGACGCCGGTCTCGTCGAGATGACGCATGCGTGCGTACCGCGCGTCGGCGATGGCCGTGGCCTGCGGGACACCGATGCCGAGCACACCGCGCGTGGTGCAGGCATGACCCGGGCCCACACCCACGAGCACACCGGCCGCACCCGTGCGCATGAGATGCAGTGCACCTTTGTACGTCGCGCAACCGCCGACGATGACGGGGATGTCGAGGTTGCGGATGAACGGTTTGAGGTTGAGCGGCTCGGCGGTCTTCGACACGTGCTCCGCCGACACGACCGTGCCCTGGATGACGAAGATGTCGAGTTCGGCGGCGAGGATCTGGGGCAGGTACTGCTGGCACCGTTGCGGGGTGAGCGATCCACACGCCACAACCCCGGCGGACTTGATCTCGCGGATGCGCTGCACGACGAGGTCGGCGTTCACCGGCTCGCTGTAGAGCTGCTGCATGCGCGCAGTCGCCTTCTCGACGGGAGTGTTGGCGATCTCGTCGAGAACCGCGTCGGTGTCCTCGTAACGGGTCCACAGACCCTCGAGGTTCAACACACCGACACCGCCGAGCCGACCCACCTCGATCGCGGTCGCCGGGCTCACCACGCCGTCCATGGCCGACGCCATAAGTGGCAATTCGAAGCGGAACGCGTCGAGTTGCCACGAAATGTCGACATCCTCGGGGTCGCGCGTGCGCCTGCTGGGCACGATCGCGATGTCGTCGAACCCGTACGCACGCCGACCCGATTTACCGAGGCCGATCTCGATCTCTGCCACGCCGCACCCCTTTGCCAACCGGGTCGTGCGCACGCCCGGCGTTCACGCTGCCTCGAATGGGGAAAAGAGCAGCTTACTCCCGTCGCCCCGGCGCGAGTAGCCGTGGCGCGCACCGACGATCGGTGGACATCGTCACCGTGGCACGCGCCGCGCATCTGCGCTCATGGTGCGGGTGAGTACGCGGACGATGACCGTGACACCGGGTGTGTATCGTCTCGCCGGGCGGACGAGGAAGGGTGCGCATGGATTTCGACGAGGGTGATTCCGCCGACACGACCCAGATCGACGACCGCCGCGGCAGTGGCGCCATGCGCGGCGGCATGCTCGGCGTGGGCGCCGGCGGCCTCGGCATCGTGGGAGTGATCATTGCGATCATCACGACGCTCGCCGGGGGCGGTGGCACCGGCGCACTCGGCGGACTCGGCGGACTCGGCGGACTCGGCGACATCCTCGGCTCGCTCAGCCAGGGCACCGCGTCATCTGCTGCGTCGAGCGCTCCGGCGGCGCCGATCGCGACGTCGTGCGCGGGGGTGACCTCGACAACCGACAACGCGACATTCATCACGTGCGCGCAGAACAACATCCAGAAGTATTGGACCGACGCGTTCGCGGGCGCCGGTCAGACCTATCGGCCAGCCAAACTGGTGCTGTTCAGCGGTTCGACGTCGAGCGGTTGCGGCCAGGCGAGCGCGGCGACCGGGCCGTTCTACTGCCCGCCCGATGGGCGCGTGTACCTCGACCTCGGGTTCTTCGACGAGCTCCAATCGCGCTTCGGCGCGAAGGGGGGCGACTTCGCCCAGGCCTACGTGGTCGCGCACGAATACGGTCACCACCTCCAGAACCTGCTCGGCATCGAGAGCCAGATGCGCGAGCTTCAACGGCGCACACCGAGCAAAGCCAACGAGTACTCGGTGCGCCTCGAGCTCCAGGCCGACTGCTTCGCCGGTGTGTGGGGCCACAGCGCCTACGAGAACGGCAAGGTATCGAAGCGCGAGATCTCCCTCGCGCTCGACGCTGCGGCGTCAGTTGGCGACGACCGTATCCAACGCGCCACCACCGGGCGGGTGAAC
>JANMVY010000407.1:0-10617 GCA_031393535.1 Actinomycetes bacterium
GATCGATCTCGACCGCATCGGCGGCGTGCCGGTGGTGATGAAGCACCTGCTCGATGCGGGCCTGCTGCACGGTGACGTCATGACGGTCACCGGCAAGACCATGGCCGAGAACCTCGCCGAGATCGACCCGCCCGCGCCCGACGGCGTCGTGGTGCACGCGCTCGACGACGCCATTGATGTCGAAGGTGGCATCAACGTGCTCACCGGATCGTTGGCGCCACTCGGGTCGGTCGTGAAAGTCGCGGGGCTGAGTCACGAGCAGCGGGTCTTCGAAGGGGCAGCGCGGGTGTTCGACGGAGAGGATGGCGCAATGGACGCAATCCTTGCGGGCGCCATCGAGCCGGGCACGGTGATCGTGATCCGCTATGAAGGACCCAAGGGCGGTCCGGGGATGCGCGAGATGCTCGCAGTGACCGGCGCGCTGAAGGGCGCGGGCCGGGGCGCCGATTGTGCCCTCATCACCGACGGCCGGTTCAGCGGCGGCACCTGGGGTTTCTGCATCGGCCACGTCGCTCCTGAGGCTGTCGACGGCGGTCCCATAGCGTTCGTACGCGACGGCGACCGCATTCGCGTCGACGTGCCGAACAAGCGCCTCGACGTGCTCGTCGACGACGCCGAGTTGGTCGCTCGCCGCGTCGGCTGGACGGTGCCCCCCACGCGATATCCGAAGGGGTTCCTCGCCAAGTACGCCAAGCTCGCGCAGGGTGCCGAGAAGGGTGCGATCACGCAGTAGCGCCGCGACGCAGCGCGGTTCGGCGGTCTCGGGGAGGTGCCTGATTCGGCTCGTTCTTTGATGCGCGGTGCACGTGTGCGGTGGTTTTTGCGACAAGGAACGACGCGGGGGTCCCACGCATACCCACAGCCTTTTCGATCCCGCGACCAAACACGACCACCCTCGGACGGTTTTCGGCACCCTTCTAGTCGACGGGCGGTCGCCCGGAGTCGATCAACCAACGCTCGTAGCGCGTCGGGTCGGTCCACGCACCGGTGCGGTCATCGAAGTCAGCGGCCTCCGCGCACATCCACGCGCGCGCGCCGAGTCGGGCGGCGGTCGACGACACACGCTCGTGGGTGTCGTCCAGGTCGAGCGCATGCCGCGGGGGGACTACGAACGGCGCGCGTCGAGCGATGGCGAGCTCGGGCAGATCGGCCACCGCCGCGTCGCGCACCACTGGATCGTGGTTGTAGTACTGCGCGTCGTTGACCTGTTCCCATTTGTCGGCGCCCATGATGAGCACGTCGTAGCCGCGCGCGATGTCGACCAGCAGCCGGTGCTCGGTGACCGCGATGTCGAGCCAACCGCCATTCGCCCGCGCAATGGCTCGAAGCACCGACAGACGATCTTCGAACGTCGGTCCCGCGATGGCCTCCTTGTTGATGGGGCGCGTCGACAGCACGAGCACGACGAGATCGAGATCGCGTTGCTCCCTCGCCGCGCGGGCGACCGTGAGGTGCGCGATGGTCGGAGGATTGAAAGTTCCCGGGTACACGCCGACGCGCATCCCACTAGTCTGCCGCGCCAATGGGGGTAGCCATGAGCGTGCAACACGAATCCATACGCCGACTCATCGCCGTCTACGCACAGCTGCTCGATGACAAACGACTCGCGGCGTGGGGCGAGTTGTTCACCGAGGACGCGACCTTCGTCTTCTGGGGGCGAACGTGCGTGGGGCGCGCCGAGATCCTGCGCGAAGTCGGAGGGATGCAGGCACCACTACCGGGGAAGCATGCGTGCTTCCAACCGGTCATCGAGGTGATCGACGAGAGCCATGCTCGTGCCTGGACCGACTTCAGCGCATTGGCCACGAACGAGGAGCACGTGATCTTCCCCGCGACGATTGCCCGTTACCACGACGATCTCGTCTTCGGTGCGGACGGCCGCTGGCGCTTCGCACGGCGGGTGATCGTGTTCTCGGGGGAGGGAGTTCCCGAGGGCGTGGCCGCATCGCCCGACTGGTGAGCATGCGCGACCTTTCCGGCAAGGTCGTGGTCGTCACCGGTGCCGGCTCGGGCATTGGTCGCGCGCTCGCGCACGCATTCGCGGCGAAACAGGCCCAGGTCGTGGTCGCCGATGTCGACCGTGGCCGAGCGGCGCTCGTCGTCGAAGAGTTGCCCGGCGCCGTTGCCGTGTGCGCCGACGTCACCGACCCACTCGAGATGGAGCGGCTCCGCGACGAAGTGCTGGACCGCTTCGGGGCGGTGCACGTGCTGTGCAACAACGCCGGGATCGCGCACGCGTCGCCCATCCTGCGATCGACCGCAGCCGACTGGCGCCGCGTGATCGACGTCAACCTGTTGGGTGTGGTGCACGGTGTGCTCGCCTTCGCGCCGGTGCTCGTCGCACAAGGTCGGGGCCACATCGTGAACACCGCGTCGATGGCCGGCTTCGTCGCGGGTGCTGATCTTGCGAGTTACGACGCGTCGAAGCATGCGGTGGTCGCGCTCACCGAAAACCTGTGGCGTGAACTGCAGGGCACCGGCGTCGGCGTGTCCTTGCTCGCTCCGGCATTTGTCGACACACCGCTGTTCGCCAATGCCACCGGCGATACCGCCACCCGGGAAACATTCGCCGCCACGACCGCGCAATGGGGCATCGATGCGGGCCTGGTCGCCGCGACGACGGTCGCGGCCGTGATCGCGGATCGCTTCTGGGTCTTCACCCATCCCGGCACGGTCCAGATGACCGCCATCAAGTCGGCCTACGCCATCGCCGACCTACCACCGAGTGATCCGTTTCGGGCCCCGGAGTTGGCCGAATCCTGAGGACGCGCCCATCGGTCGACGAGACCCGTCCGCAGACCGGCAAGACTCGCGCCATGAGCGACCCCGAGAATCCTGATCACGACACCGCATTGCAGTTCAGCTCACGTGGCAACACCCGATGGATCGTGCTGCGCGGCAGCCGGGGTCAACAGTTCGACCGGTTCCTCGTGCGCCGTTTCGGCTTCTCGGTCATCACGTGGCAGTACGCGAAGGCGGGCGGCAATCCGTATCTGTCGACGCTGCTGCTGACGACCATCGGCAAGCGGACCGGCGCCCGACGCACCAAGGCCCTGCCCTACTACGTCGATGGTGCGCGCTATCTCGTGCTCGGTTCGAACGGAGGCGGCCCGAAGGATCCGGATTGGGTCTGGAACATCCGCGCCAATGGCGCGGCATGGATCCGCGTTCGTCGTCGCGAGATCGCGGTGCGCGGCCACGTCGCGCAAGGCGATGAGCGCGAACGCCTGTTCGCGCAGATCACGGCGCAGCGCGACTCGCTGACCCGCTATCAGGAACGCGCGTCGAGCTTCGGACGCGACGTGCCGATCGTGGTGCTCACGCCACGCTGAGGCGGGCGGTCGCTCAGGCGACGGGCATCGGTGCGGGGTTCTTGCGTGCGCCGGCGGAGTAGCTGACCGGCATGCGCTTGATGCCGCCGATGAAGTTCGACCGCAGCATGGACGGCTCGGCGGTGAGCTTCATGTCGGGGATGCGTTCGAGGATCTCGCGGAAGATGAGCTTGAGCTCCATGCGGGCGAGGTTCGCGCCGAGGCAGAAGTGCGGGCCGCCCCCGCCGAACGCGATGTGTTCGTTCGGCCAGCGTTCGATGTCGAACTGGAACGGGTTGTCGAACACCGCCTCGTCGCGGTTGGCCGACGTGTGCCAGATGACGACCTTGTCACCTTGCTTGATCGCCTGGCCGGCGATCTCGGTGTCGGTCATGGCCGTGCGGCGGAAGTGGTACACGGGCGTGGCCCAGCGGAGGATCTCTTCGATCGCCCGGTCGAGCTTGCCGTCGACGTCGGCGCACAATGCGGCGTACTGCTCAGGGTTCTGCATGAGGGCCCACATGCCCCACGATGTGGTGTTGCGGGTGGTCTCGTTGCCGGCGACCGTGAGCAGCATCATGAACATGTCGAACTCGATCTCGGACAACTTGTCGCCGTCGACCTCGGCATTGATCAGCTTGGTCACGATGTCGTCGCGGGGGTCGTCGCGGCGCTTCTTCGCCAGGTCGTTGGAGTACATGAACAGCTCGATCGACGCCGCGGCGCCGTCTTCTCCCGCGTACTCAGGGTCGTCCATACCGATCATGCGGTTCGACCAGTCGAACAGCATGCGCCGTTCCTCTTGGGGGACACCCATGATCTCGGCGATCGCCTGCAGTGGCAGCTCGGCCGCGAGGTCGTCGACGAAGTCGCATGAACCGCGTTCGATGATGTTGTCGACGATGAGGATCGCTCGATGCTTGAGGTATTGCTCGATGAGCCCGATCATGCGGGGCGTGAAGCCCTTGTTGACGAGCAGCCGGTAGCGCGTGTGCTTCGGCGGGTCCATGTAGAGCATCAACAGGCCGCGCGGATCGGTACCGCCCGCGTCGCCTTCCATCTCGTCGGGCGTGAGAATGCTCGTGCCACCGGCCTCGGAGGAGAATGTGGCCGTGTCGCGATTGACGGTGACCAGATCTTTGTGGCGCGACAGTGACCAGAAGCCGGCTGCACCGGGGAGCGGGTGATCTGTCCAATAGACCGGCGCCTCGTTGCGGAGCTTCTTGAACATCTCGTGATGCTCGAGGCGCTGGAATCGATCGAGGTCGAGCAGGTCGACACCAGGGATGCTCATCGTGGGTCCTCCGGACGAACGAAAGTGAAACCGGTTTCAGTGGGGAGTGTAGCGAGCGGTCCCCGGACCACGGCGACGGGCCATGACTACTCTGGCCGGGAACGATCGGAGTCGCCCCAGCATGCAGTATCGGTTGCTCGGGCGCAGCGGCGTCCATGTGAGCGCGGTCGCGCTCGGCGCAATGATGTTCGGCCGGGGCGGCAACCGCGACGAGCGTGAGTGCGTGGCCATGATCCACCGGGCGCTCGAGGCCGGGGTCAATCTCGTCGACACCGCCGACGGCTACAGCCTCGGCGAGTCCGAGCAGATCGTCGGTCGCGCGTTGGCCGGGTGCCGAGATGACGTCGTGATCGCCACGAAGTGTTATTTCCCTCGGGATCGCGACGTCAATCGACGGGGCGGGTCTCGGCGCTGGATCGTCCGGGCATGCGAGGAGTCGCTGCGTCGCCTCGGCACCGATCACATCGACCTCTACCAGTTGCACCGGCTCGATCCGAACACTGACCTGTCGGAGTCGCTCGGCGCCATGGACGATCTCGTGCACGCAGGCAAGGTGCGCATGGTCGGCCACAGCGGGGTCGCGGCCGAGCAGTTGGTCGAATGCCAATGGGTCGCGACCCAAGGGCGACTCACGCGGCCGGTCAGCGAGCAACCGCCCTATTCGATATTCACGCGGGCCGCGGAGCATGCCTTGTTCCCGGCATGTCTGCGTCACGGTGTCGGCGCGATCGTGTACGGACCGCTCAACGGCGGTTGGTTGACCGGGAAGTACACCCCCGACGCGCCACCTGCCGAGGGCACTCGCGCCGCGCGGGCGTTCTTCTCGAAATCGTGGTGGGATTTCGAGCGCGACGAGACGCGACGCAAGTTCGCCGTTCTCGACGAGCTACGACTGCTGGCCGCGGCGAGCGGGTTGTCGCTGGCACACCTCGCGTTGGCATTCGCGATCGAACACCCCGCGGTGAGCGCGGCGATCATTGGTCCGCGCACGTCGGCCCAACTCGACGATCTCCTCGCCGGCGCGGAGGTGCGGCTGTCGGCGGAGGTGCTCGAACGCATCGACCAACTGGTCGCGCCGGGCACCGATGTCGATCCGGGGAACTTCGTCGCCGTGAACCCGGATCTGTTCGAGAAGTCACGCCGCCGCAGATCGGTCTGAGGCGAATCTCGGTTGCACTCCCGCCGAACGTGCTGAAGGGTGGGGCGATGTTCGACGCGGTGATCTTCGACTTCGACGGTTTGATACTCGACACCGAAGCGCCCTCGTTCCATTCGTGGAGCGAGACCTATCGATACTTCGGCGTCGAGCCGGTCTCGATCGCGACGTGGTCGAACAACCTCGGTCGCCACAGCGGCGATCCGGCTCGGTTCGACCCGTTCCGACACATTGGCGACCACGCACCCGGTGTCGATCTGGTGGAGGTCGAGACCTACCGGCGAGCTATCCGCGATCGGCTGCTCGACGCGACGGATCTTCGCGCCGGTGTCCGGCGGTGGCTCGATGCGGCGCGGGTGCACGGCGTCCCATCGGCGATCGCGACCAGCTCACCGTTGGAGTGGATCGAGCGCCATCTCCGGCCCCGCCAACTGTTCGAACATTTCGCGTGCGTGGTGTGTGCCGGTGGTGAGCTGCGCGGCAAGCCTGATCCCGCGGTGTATCTCGAAGCGTGCGCGCAAATCGGTGTCGCGCCGAGTCGTGCGGTCGCCCTCGAGGATTCACCGAACGGTGTTGCCGCGGCGAAGTCCGCGGGCCTCACCTGCTTCGCCGTTCCGTGTTCGATGACCGCTTCGCTCGATTTCACCGGGGCCGACCTCGTGGTCGCCTCGCTCGATGACCTCGATCCGCACGACCACCTGCGACCGCACCCGACCGATACGGTCAGCGCCTGAGAGCGAGTGGTCTGTCTGCGACCTGACCCGCCGGGCAGGACCAGCCAGATCGGTAGTCCCGGGTGGCGCGTTGTCGGTAGTCGTGACAGCCATCGTGTGCGGTCTTGGTATCATGGTGTCATGGCGAAGAACCTCACTGTCCGCCTCGATGACGACCTCGCCGCTGACACCGAGGCGCTCGCGCGCGCCGAGGGCCAGAGCTTGAACGAGACCGTCAAGATCGCGCTGCGAGAGGCGGTCGAGCGCCGCCAGAAGGACCCGGCGTTCAAACGCCGGTTGCGCCGCATCATCGAAGATGACCGCGAACTCCTCGAGCGCCTCGCGAAGTGACGATCGAGTACCTCGACCTGGCCGACTCGGCGTTGCACGCTGCATCGGCCGGGTTCGGCGACGACGCCGAAGCCGCAGTGCTCGCGATCGCGTCCGGCGAATGGAACGAGTTCGTCACCGCAGAATGGCTTCGCGACCACATCCGCCCGAATTCCCCTCCGACCTGAGCGAACAGAACTCCACCATCGCCGCACCAGAGCCACCAACCACTCACTGGCAGTTATGGGGCGGCCAAGTACTCCTCCGGGTCCGGGTAGAACTTGAACTCGATCACGTTCCCGCTCGGATCTGCGATCTTGATCTCCGTCTTGCCGCTCAGTTCGCCAGCCGGGTGCGATCTCGGCCGAGTAAGCCACTGCACCGCCTCGGCCTCTTCTAGCCGCTCGACGACGTGGTCGAACGCCTTCCTCTCGTTGAGCGCAACGCCGAAGTGGCGCACGCCCTGGCTTTCGACGGAGCGAACTTCAAGCGGACGACATTGGAGAGTCAACTGCATCCCGAAGAACCAGACGTCGATCCACCCGGCACCGATCCGACCGCGCCTACAGCCGAGAACGTCCACATAAAACGTCTCGGCAACGGCGAGGTCGTCTACGGGCAGAGAGAGGTGGAGAACAGCATCCTGGCTCACCAGTACAGATTGCCCTGATGGCGCCCCCTCGTCGAGCTGACGGTGCCCTCGGAGCCGCCATGTCCGGCCAGCGCCTGAGCCCTTTCTGTCCGGCCGGCGCCTGAGCGCTCGGGACCCGCGCGACTTGGCGAGCCTCGTGTCTGGCGGAAATTTCTGTCGAGCCTCCTGCGTCGGCCCGACAAGCGCGTTGTTGGTGGGTCGACGCGGCGGATGCCTGAGCGCTAGGCCAACGAACCGCCGTCGACGGTGATGCAGGTGCCTGTGACGAACGAGCCAGCGTCGCTCGCGAGCAGCAGCGCCGGGCCGATGATCTCGTCGGGATCGGCGAGGCGTTTTTGTGCGGTGATCGACGCCGTGCGTTGCATGAACTCCGCGCCGCCGCTCGTCACCATGTGCGTTCCGAACGGGCCCGGAGCGATCGCGTTGACGCGGACACGCATCGGGGCGAACTCCTTGGCCGCGGATCGTGTGAGGTGCCACAGCGCGGCCTTGGCGCTGCCGTAGCCGATCTGGCCGGGGGTGCCGTAGAAGCCACCGACGGACAGCACGTTGATGATCGACGCGCCGCCACGTGACCGGTCAGTGGCCGAGGGCGACTGGCGCAGGTGGGGGAGGGCCGCCTGCATGAGGAAGAGCGGTCCGCGCAGGTTGACGTCGTGGCTTTTGTCCCACGTGATCTCGGTGGCATCACTGATGCTGGACCGAAGTGGATTGGCCGCGTTGTTGACGAGCACGTCGAGCCGGCCGTAGCGCGCGATGGCCTCGTCGACCAAGGAGCGCACCTGCGCGACTTCGCCCATGTGGCACGCGATCGCGCACGCGTCGCCCCCGTCGTCGCGTATGGCCGCCGCCGCCTCCTCGCATGCGTCGAGCTTGCGTGACGACAGCACCACCGTCGCGCCCGCCGAGGCGAACCCGCGAGCCATCGACATGCCGAGCCCTCGGCTGGCACCCGTCACGAGCACCACGCGGTCGGACATGTCGAACAGCTTCGAGAGATCAGGCGCGGTCATGGCCGGGATCCTACGGATGACCGTCACGATCGAAAAACCCGCTCAAGGGTCGGTTGACCTACGCCGATCACACCACCAGGTCATCGAGCACGATCTTGGGAGGACGCATGGCCACGTTGAACAGCTCCGACGCCGCGCACTTCCTGCGCCGGGTGGGCTTCGGTGCAACGACGGCGGAGATAGTTGCGTACACCGGGCTCACGCGTGAGGCCGCGGTCGCACAAGCGATGGACTTCACCGCGGCTCCGGCTGTGGTGCCTCCCCTCGACCTCGACAACGAGAGTCAGTGGTGGGCACATTCGAACGCGATCGACTGGTGGCTGCATCGCATGGCTGACACCACCCACCCGTTGCAGGAGAAGATCGCGCGCTTCTGGCACAACCACTTCTGCACCGGTCAGAGCGCGATCTCGAACATGGTCGACATGTTCACGCAGAACCAGTTGTTCCGGCCCGCGGGGCCAGGCAACGCGACCGGACTGGGTCTCGGCAGCTTCCGTGACTTGACCCGCGAAGTGTCGCTCGGTGGGGCCATGCTCGTGTACCTCAACAATGACACGAACACCAAGGGTCGCGAACAGGAGAACTTCGGCCGCGAGCTCATGGAGCTCTTCACCGTCGGCGTGGGTCACTACAGCGAGCCCGATGTGGTCGCGATGGCGAAGGCGTGGACGGGGCACAACGTCGTCGGCTGGGACTCCGTCACGAACAAGTACAACACGACCTATCAGTTCTTCGCGAGCCGACACGACACCGCGAACAAGTCGCTCTTCGGGGGCGGTGCGTCGGCTACCTACGGCGCGCAGCCCCGCAACTGGAACGCGCTCGAGACGATCGACGAGCTCGTTCTGGGCATCAAACAGGCTGACACGGCTCGCTACGTCGCCCGCAAGATGTACAAGTACTTCGTCAGCGAGACACCCACCGATGCCACGGTGCAGCAACTTGCGACCGCGTGGATCTCGGGTGGGATGAGCATCGCGTCGCTCGTCCAAGCGACCTTGCTGCACGACGACTTCTGGGCCCCCGCGAGCCGATACGCGATCGTTCGCAGCCCCATCGAGTGGGTCGTGTCGTCGTTGCGCCGCACCGGGTATCGCTTCACGCCGAACTCCGCCGAAGGGCGCAACTACATCGAGGGCATGGGCCAGACGCCGTTCGACCCACCGAACGTCGCCGGCTGGAAGATGAACGCCTATTGGTTGTCCACGGCCACGGCGTGGTCGCGGGGAAACTTCGCTTCATGGCTTCGCTGGAAGGTCACCGACACCGGTGCCCTGGCGACCCTCCTCGTATCACTCAAGGCCGGTAGCAACGGGCGGGTCGCGCTCACGGCGGCCGACGCCATCACGACGCTGTTCGACACGCTCGGTGTTGTGCATCCGTCGGTCGGTGTCGCGGAGGTTTCGCCGGCCACGCGAGCCCGATTCGAAGCGTGGTACACGGTCGCGAACACGTCGGCCAACGGCTGGTCGATCCGCGGCAATGCGCTGATGCTCGGCCTGCTCAGCCCCGATTTCCAACTCGCGTGAGAGGACTTGCCATGACGAAACTGACCTCGCCTCCGCGCTCGGGGGACGTCGCCGAACGCACGCGTCGCGAAGTGAGCCGACGCCGCTTTCTTCAGGGTGCACTGATGATGGGCGGCGCGGCGGCGATCGATCCGGTGTTCCTCCGCAGGTCCGCGTTCGCAGGTCCGCCGCTCGGCGTACGAGATCGCATCTTCGTGCTCATCGAGCTCTCGGGCGGCAACGACGGCTTGAACACCTTGATCCCCGCGTCGGACAGCGCCTACTACACCCGCCGGGGAACGGCGCCGAACGCGATCACGTCGGGCCCGAACGGTGAGATCGGCATCCCCGCGGGTCTCACGCTGCCGGTGGGCGAAGGGTTCGGGTTGCACCCGAACCTCAGCTACCTGAAGAGCCGCTTCGACATCGGCGATGTTGCGATCGTGCGCGGCGTCGGTCACCCGTCGAAGGACCACAGCCACTTCTCCTGCATGGCGCGGATCATGTCCGGCAACAACTCCGAGACGTACACCACCGGGTTGTTCGGCCGCTGGCTCGACGGCCTGGGCATGGACGGATTCGCCGGTGTCAACGTCGGCGACACGAGCGTGCCGCTCATTCTGCAGGGAACGCAGGC
>JANMVY010000425.1:0-9165 GCA_031393535.1 Actinomycetes bacterium
ACCAGATCCGCCAACCGGCGATCCGACACGGGCTTCTTCCAACCAGAACGGGGCATCCTCCCAAACTACACCCACGTAACCCTAAACTAACGGTATTGGAACTAATGCCGTAATGCACTGGATCGTCGCCCTACGAACGCACCGGGGTGCGCAAGCGCCGGATCGCCTTGAGCCTGACTCCGGGAAACGTGGCCACCGCGCCCCGCAGTGACGTGATGTACGTCGTTAGTGAGTTCGGCATGGTCAATCTCAAAGGGAAATCGATCCCTGAGCGAGCGAAAGCGATGGTCTCGATCGCCCGCCCGGACTTTCGTGACGACCTCGAACGTCAGGCCCGCCAGAACGGACTGATTCCGAACTCCTTCGTTTGACCATCGATCATGATCGACGCGATCGAGTTCATCGTGCCTGTCACCGCTCCGTCGGACCCGCGGCACGGCTCCTCCACGCGGCGCAGGCCGAGCGCGCCGCGTCGGGCCGCCGCTTCAGCCCTCATATCTCGACGAGCCGCAGCGACGAGGCATCGGCGGGGAGGTCGGTCCGATCACGAGAAGGCCGCAGCCGACTGCTCGGTGTCCTCAGAACCCCGGAAGAAGACGATCTTCCCGTCAGCGAACCGCCACCAGTGTTGCATGTGCATCGCTGCTCCTCTGCCCGTCGCTCTCACCGTGTAGGCCCACCGGAGGGCAACGATCACGTCGGTTTCGTTGGACGTGAACGACAGCGGCGTGAACTCGGTGATCTCGATGCTCGACCCGATCTCCTGGAAGAACCGGGAGACCCCGCTCTTACCGAGGTGGCTGCCGTACCAGGGCACCGTTGTGCTGGCCGCCTCGGCCGCCCAGTCGACCTCGTCGGCGACTTCGGCCAAGATGGCCTCTACGTCACCGCGGCCGACGGCCTCGTAGACGCGCTGGGCAGCTTCGATTTTGGGGTCGGGCATGGACGTTCCCACTTTCCGTCAGGAGCCCACGTTGGCCGGATCGGCGGCGAGAGCATCCGCATAGGTGCCACGCCCGCTATTCGTCACCACGCGGCGCCTAGATCACTCGGAGGGCGGATCTGGACGGGAACGTGCGACTACTCGGGCCGGC
The DNA here is from genome assembly GCA_031393535.1 of Actinomycetes bacterium. Taxonomy (GTDB): domain Bacteria; phylum Actinomycetota; class Acidimicrobiia; order Acidimicrobiales; family WLNW01; genus WLNW01. The sequence continues at coordinate 1,095 of JANMVY010000425.1, forward strand.
CCTCGGCCGCGTATCGCTGGAGCCGGGCCTGGTCGGCGAAGTTCAGCAACTCGATCAGGTCGTACACCGGATGGTCAGGCCCGCGCATCACCGCGAGCGACTGGTGGCCGGCTGTTCCCTTTGTCGGTGCGTCGGTCGTGAGCAAGATGAGTGGGAGAGCGGTGCCGCTCTCGCGCAGCACGGCCGCCTTCGCGAGCGACTTCCACAGCGTGTCGGTTCGACGCAGGCCTGCCCGGTTCGACGTGAACGAGCCCGAGAGGTCGAAGGCCCACTCAGCACCGGTTTGATCGGTGGCGACGAAGTTGAGCACGACGCCGAGCCCTCTGGGCTTCACGTCGGTCCGGATGTTCGTGAAGCCGCAGCCCGCCAGAAGCGCCGCGGCAAGATCTTTCGCCTGGCGACCTTCGCGCACCGCGTGCGCCGGGGAGTCAGCGGTCTCGTCCACCTGCGCGACGGCCGGAAGTTCGACGCGAAACGGAAGGCTCGTCGCGCGATCTCGCGACTTCATCTGCGTCGCCGCGTCGGCGATTCGACGTTCGGCGGCATCGACATACCCGGCGTCGGTGTCGAAACCGATGTAGTGGCGTCGCGTCTGCACCGCGGCGACACCCGCACTGCCTGATCCCATGAAGGGGTCGAGGACGACATCGTGCTCATAGGTGAAGAGCTCGATCAGCCGTTTCGGCAGTTCGACCGGGAAGGGTGCGGGATGGCCCACCTTGGTCGCGCGCTCGGGAGCGAGCTCCCACAAGTCGGTGGTGGCCTCCATGAACTCCTCGCGCGAGATGGTGGCGGTCGATGGAAGGCCTCTGGTCAGTCGCTGCGCGGGGGTGAGGGCTCGATCGAATCGTCCCTTGCTGGCTATGACGACTCGTTCGGTGATGTCGCGCAAGACCGGGTTCGACGGCCGTTGGAATGTTCCCCACGCACACGAACCGCCGGCCGCTCGACCCTTCCACCAGATCACCTCGCCCCGCAGCAACAGGCCGAGATCCTGCAGGATCTGCGTCACGTCCCCGGAGAGCGAACGGTACGGGCGACGACCAAGGTTGGCGACGTTCACGGCGATGCGCCCACCCGGCTCCAGCACGCGCTTGCACTCCGAGAACACGTCGCGCAGGAGCCCGAGATATTCGAAGTACGTGGCAGGTACCCCATCGACGCCCAGGCTCTGCTCGTATTGCTTCCCCGCGAAGTACGGGGGTGACGTGACCACGAGGGCGACGGAGTTCGCGGCCACCTTGTCCATGCGCCGCGCGTCGTGGTTGAAGATGACGTCGACGTCGTTCGGGGGGTTCACCGTGGCATCGGTCGAGACCTCGGGGGGCACGAAACGCTCGTAGAACGCCGACGCGTCATGAGCCTCGCGACGGCTCGAGCCGAAGTTCGTCGTGGACGTGGGCCGACGAACCCGCACATTCTTCGCGGGAGCGGGTGGGGTGACGGTCACGAGGTTCCTCGCCGATCGGGCGACCCGCGCCGCGGCGCGCGACCCGTGAGCGCCGCGTCGGCGCTCGACAAGCGGTCGAGGTACTCGTGCACCGCCCGCGTGACGAGCAGGTTGGCCGACACATCGCGGTCACAGGCCGCCTCGTGCAACCGACGGTGGATCGACTCGGGCAGCCGTACCGCGGTCGCGATTCGCTTTTCTTCGAACGTACGCGGGCGGGCCATGCCACGACCCTACCCGGGGCGTGTGACGCGAACGCGGATTTCCGCGCGCACAACCGCGCGCCTTTCGCTATGCGGAGCGCCGACCACCGCGCGACGAACGGCCGGGGCCGAGGGACGATCGCGGGCCACCCGCGGACGAGCCGTTCCGGCCGCTCCTCGAACCACCCCGCGGCGCGCCTGCGCCCGCGCTGGCCGCACGACGGCGACCCGGACCGGGAGCCGAAGGCGCAGGTGTGGCGACCGGGGCGACCCGCTGGCTGACCGGCACGAGACTCCGCACGCCCGGTGCAACCTCGGTGAGCAGGGGGTGTCCCACTGCGAGACGGGTGGTGGTCGGCTTGATGCCGGCCTTGCGCGTGAGGTCACGCACGTCGGAAACCTGCTCGTCGGTCATCAGCGTGACCACCGTGCCCGACGCGCCGGCGCGAGCCGTGCGACCTGAGCGGTGCAGGTACGCCTTGTGCTCGACCGGAGGATCGGCGTGCACGACGAGGGTCACGTCGTCGACGTGGATGCCGCGTGCCGCGATGTCGGTCGCGACCATGGTGTTGGCCGTGCCGTCGGAGAACGCGGCGAGGTTCCGCGTGCGCGCGTTCTGGGCGAGGTTGCCGTGCATCTCGACCGCGGGCACACCGGCCGCGACCAGTTGGCGGGTCAGTTGCTTCGCGCGGTGCTTGGTGCGGGTGAACACCATTGTGCGCCCAGGGGCAGAGGTCAGGTCGACGAGCACGGGGACCCGATCGGCATTGGTCACATGGAACACGTGGTGGGTCATCTCGGCGTTCTCGGAACGCTCGGAATCGACACTGTGGGTGACCGGGGAGTGGAGGTACTTGCGCACGATCACATCGACGCCCGCGTCGAGGGTGGCCGAGAACAACATGCGCTGACCATCGCGCGGCGTCTGGTCGAGCAGTCGCTTCACCACGGGCAGGAACCCGAGGTCGGCCATGTGATCGGCCTCGTCGATGATAGTGATCTCGACCGCGTCGAGCGATGCGTGGCGCGAGTCGAGATGGTCCTGAAGCCGACCGGGGCACGCGACGAGCACATCGATGCCGGCGCGCAGGGCACTGATCTGCGGCCCGGCCGACACACCACCGAACACGGTGGTGGTGCGGAACGACAACCGTTGTGCGAGCGGCGCCATCGCAGCATGGATCTGCGAGGCGAGCTCGCGTGTGGGAGCCAGGATCAAGGCGCGCGGGCGACCGGCACGACGTTGGGCCCCCGATTCCGACAAGCGCACGAGCACAGGTAGGACGAACGCGAGGGTCTTGCCCGAGCCGGTCCGGCCGCGGCCGAGCACGTCGCGACCGTCGAGCGCATCTCGCATCGTCGCAGCTTGGATGGGAAACGGCGCGATGATGCCATCGTCGGCGAGCGCACGACACAGGACCGCGGGGACACCGAGTTCGGCGAACGACGGCGGAGCCGCGTCCGCGTCGAATGCGATCGGCAGGGGGGAAGGGGGGCGGTTGGCCGCCATGAGAAGACTCCGAACAACTGATACGGGCCCGCTCGGCACCGACCAGAGCGGTGGCGCTTTCGTAACGGGACGGGCCGTGGGTTCGGCCGGCGCCAAGCGTACCGGCCTCGTCGCGCGAACCCGGCGTTCACCCCGCTACTTGATAGCCACCGGGTTCACCGGAGAACCGACCGCGCCCACGAACGGCTGGGGCGAGGCCTCGAGGAAGAAGTCCCATTGCCCGTCGACCGCGCAGTCGGCGGCCAGGGCCTCGAGGTCGAAGTTCTGACCCTGCGTGAGCCCCATGTCGACCAGGTGGAGGCAATGCATCGGCATCATCGCGCCCGGCGCAGTCGGGTCCCACGGGAACACCTCGAAGGTGATGGTGTCGGTGGCCACGGCCGCGATCTCGTGCGCGTGGAACCACTCGGCGCATGACAACCCGATGCCGGCGGCTTTCGGCATGTTCGTCACGGGGTCGATCTCACCCAGGTACGCCGCAAGGTCACCGGCCTTCGCTCGCGCCATCTTGCCGGTGCGCACAAGGACGATGTCGCCCGAGCGGATCTCGACGTGTTGTCGCGCCGCGGCCGCCGTGAGATCGTCACCGGTGATCGCATATGCGGGCTCGAGTTCATCGAGGCCTTTGAGGCGCGCGATGTCGAGCAACACACCGCGACCGGTCAGCGAGGTGATCTTGTGGATGCCGCAGACCGACGCGCCGTTTTCGTTGATCGTCGACGCGTCACGGCCGCCGTAAATCTTGCCGCGGTAGCTCGCATGGCACAGACCGTCCCAATGTGTCGCAGCCTGCAAACCCATCACGACGACGTCGTCGCTCGTGCAAAACATCTCGGTATCGCCGGTGAAGCACGCGTTGATGGCGACCATCGTGCGAAGCGGATTCACACGTCCATGGATCGCCCCGGTCTGTAACCCGTTCAGCTGCAGCGGGTAGGCGAGCGAGAACCTCTTACCCGATCGAATGCACGACGCGGCATGGCGCACCACGTCGTCGGTGAGGAAGTTGAGCGTGCCGATCTCGTCGTCGATGCCCCACCGGCCCCAGTTGCGCACACGATCGGCGACGTCGAGAACGATCTGCGGGTAGGGCATGGCGAACCTCCGGGTCGAACCCTGCCGGTCTAGCGCACACCGATGACGAGCGAGTGTCGCAATCGGGCACCGCCGGGAGGCGGCGTCGGGATCAGAAGGCCCCGCGCTTTCGTAATCGGCGCTCCCGCGCGCACAATGGCGGCGGGCAACAACGCACCGGGGGCACCGATGGAGATGACCGAGTACGCACCAGGCCGACCGTCGTGGGTCGATCTCGGCACACCTGACGCCGACGCCGGTGCCGCGTTCTACGCCGCGCTGTTCGGCTGGGAGATCACCGCCGGTCCACCCGAAGCGGGCGGGTATCGCATGTGCATGTATGCCGACGTACCGGTCGCAGGCATGGGGCCGCAGATGAACCCCGACATGCCACCGTGGTGGACGGTGTACGTCTGTGTCGCCGATGCCGACGCCACCGCAACACGTGTGCGCGCCGGCGGCGGGCAGGTCCTGGTCGAACCCATGGACGTGCTCGACGTGGGGCGCATGGCGGTGTTCTGCGACCCGGCCGGCGCGGTGTTCTCCGCGTGGCAACCGCGCGCGCATGCGGGCGCCGGGCGCATCGGCGAGCCGAGCACCTTCTGCTGGGCCGAGCTCGCCACACGCGACACGGCCGAAGCGAAGGCGTTCTACACCGCTGTGTTCGATTGGGGTACCAACGACAACCCGATGGGTCCGGTCACCTACACCGAGTGGACCGTCACGGGCGAGTCCATCGCCGGCATGATGCCGATGGAAGGCGACATGTGGCCGCCCGATCTGTTGCCGCATTGGATGGTGTATTTCGCGGTCGCCGACACCGACGCAGCAGCCGCGCGGGTGCTCGAGCTCGGGGGCGTCGTCGCGGTCGAACCGACCGACATTCCCCCCGGCCGTTTCGCGGTGTGCGCCGACCCCCAAGGCGCGGTGTTCAGCATCATCACGATCGCCGAGGCCGTGGGCGGCTGAGGTTCACGCTCGCGCCGAGCACAGCGCACCCCACAGCGTGCGGTAGTTCGGGTAGGTGAGTTCTGGCGTGACCCACCCGGCGGCTTCGAGCTCGCTATGCAGCGCGGGCAGGTTGCGGAACGGGATGCCGATGTCGACGTGGTGCGCCAGGTGCCACCCGGTGTTGTACGGAACGAGCGCGAACCGAGCCACGGGCGATTGCTGCACGTGATGCGTGGTCTGGCGCCGGTCGTCGGAACGGATCATGCCGCCGTGCTCCGCAATGGCGCGCAACCGATTCAGCACACGCCACACCGTCATCCAGGGGGCGAGCCACAAGATGGCGTAGAGCTCGGGCCGGCCGGCCGCGGTGAACGCTCCGAGAATCACCGCTTGCGCCGCGACGATGCGCAACGCGACCGGTCGCGACCGGCTCGAGCGCAGCGAAGCGAACAACGGTTTCAGGTTCTTCCAACCGCTCACGAAGAACGCGTCGCGAAGGAGCTTTCGCCGAAATGACGCCCGTGTGCACGGATACGCGGCGTAGAGCGCTCGGTCGGGCTCATCAGGGCCCAACTCGTCTTTGTGGTGGGCGAGATGGCCTTTGCGATACACCTCGAACGGCACCAGCCCCGGGTAGTCGAGCAGCCACTTGCCCACGAAGTCGTTCAGTCGGCGATTCGAGAACAACAGCAGGTGCGCGGCTTCGTGCCCCAGGATCAACAACTGGGAAAGGGCACGCCCCATGAGAACGAACGCGACGATCCAGCCGAGTGGGTGGTGCAACCAGATCGCACCGGCGACCACTGCGATGATCTGAGCCCACAACGACACAACAGTCATGGCGTTGCGAGCGTTCGGGATGTGGCGAAGCGGGGCACGCAGATCGGCCCGCAGACGAGCCCCGTCCCGCACGCGGACGGTCGGCAACACCGATGGCAGCGCAGACGCCGCCGGAACCATGGTGTGCGAGCCGTCGTGACCCATGACGTCAGTATCGTGCACGACACCGATGCTGCGTCGACTCGCTCGTCCGAACCGAACGATGGCCACCTGCGACTTGTGCGTAGTCGGGGCAGGTATGGCCGGTCTCGCCGCGGCGCACGAGGCCGCGGCGCGCGGCGCGTGGGTGATCGTGATCTAAGCGACGCACCGCCCCGGCGTACGCGTGCGCACCGTCCGCCCGGCGTGGGCCGCAGGAGCCGCGGTGGAGTGTGGGCCCGAGTTCGTCGACGCGAACCACACGCTCTTGCGCGACGCCTGCGCGCGCGCCGGAGTGACGCTTCGCCGCGTCGGGGGTGAGCTGCACACCTACCGCGACGGCGTCCTCGCGCCGTCCGGTCGCAACGGCGCAATCGATCCGGCCGCTGTTCGGCTGCAACAGGCGTACTGGACCCACATCGCCGAGGTCGCCTCGGGGATCGCCGATCCCGATCGGCCGAACGACCACGCCGACGCGGCCGCCCTCGACGCGCAGGCGATCAGCGCGGTGTTCGCGGCGGTCGCCGCGGCAGTCGACGCACCGCCCTCCGCGCACGCCCAGCTCGGTCGATTCATCCAGGGCGTTCTCGGCGCCGAGCCCGACCAGGTCTCGGCGTTGTTCGTCGCACAACAGGCGGCGCTCGACGGGGGCGGTGCTTCGTCGCGCGTCGAGGAAGGCTTGGGTGCCGTGGCCGCGCACCTGGCCGCGACGCTGCGCGCGCCAAACGAGGTCCGGTTCGGCTCGCCCGTCGTGCACATCACGCACCGCGGCGACATCTCGCCGGTCGAGATCCGCACCCGCTGCGGTGACGTCGTGCGTGCGGCCGCGGTGGTGCTCGCAGTACCACTGCCAGTACTCGCGCGGCTCGATGTATCGCCCGTACTGACCGACGCCTGGCAGCGCGCCGCGAGCGAGTTGCGCTACGGGTCGCTCGTCAAGGCCACTATTGCCGCGCCCGGCGTCGTGATCCCCGGTTGGGCAGTGGCGTCCGATCTCCCTACCGCCCTCGTATGGCAACCGGGACCAGGCCTCGCGACCACCTACACCGGTGGCGCACGAGCGGATCGACTTGCGACGCGCGCACCGAGCGATCTGGTGGCCCAGGCGGCATCCGATGTGGGCACGATCACCGGGCGATCCATCGTGCCCGTTGGGGGCGCGTGGCGGTGGACGCCGTCGAGCCGGCGGGGCGGCTGCTATGTCGTATTCGGACCCGGTCAGGTCGGCGCACATTGGGACACGCTGCGCCGGCGCGTCGGGCCGTTCGCACTCGCCGGCGAGCACTGCGGCCGGTTCACCGGCTACGTCGAAGGAGCGATGCAAGCCGGCGTACGCGCCGCGTTACAACTGCTCGGGTGACCGAGCCGCCCTTTCGGAGCTTGCGTCGAGCGGCCCGAGCGGCGGCGGCGCGAACACGGTGCCGTCGAGGGCCACCGGCCCGCGATAGAGCGGCGAGAACGCTCGCTTGTGGAACCGCCAACCCTCCGGCTCGCGGACGTACTGGTCGTCGTACACGCCGACGAGCTCGGCGCCCGTGCCGGCGGTGCGGGTGAGGGAGTGGATCACCCAACGGCCGTGGGCGCTCGCGCCATCGGCTGCGACAATCGCACGCCCGCTCACGACTCGCTGCACCGCGAACTCCTGTCGGCCTCGCAGCCGTGCGTACAAGGCGGCGATGTCATCGGGACCATGGAACGAACCGCGTCCATCGACCACCCACACCGCATCGATCGCCCACACCGACCGGAAGAGCTCGAGGTCGAACAGCGCCACCGCTTCGACGTAGCGCGCCACGAGATCACTGAGCGCGAGCCGATCCTCTGCATCGCTCGATGCTCGAGGAGTACTCGGTTCTGCCACGTCATGCCCCCTGTCACGTATCCGAAGCCTACGAAGCCGGGCGC
>JANMVY010000426.1:0-1877 GCA_031393535.1 Actinomycetes bacterium
ACGGCCGCGTGTCGTGGTGGGCTCGCGCGCCGACGTCGCGGCGCCCGACACCGTGTACGACGGCCCGTGCATCAGCGCGGTCACCGGTGTCGGTCTACGTCCGGTGCTGGGCGCGTTGGCCGCCGCGGTGCGACACGCGCGCGAGGCGTCGGTGTCGCGCGACGGCGTGGTGGTGCACCGGCCCGAAGGCGAAAGCGTCGTCATCGAGCGGGTCGACGAGCACCATTTCGTCGTGCACGGTCGTCCCGCGTTGCGCGCGGTGGCCTTGTCGGACCTCACCAACATCGACGCGCTCGATCACATGCGGGCGCGTCTACAAAAGCTCGGTGTGAACCGGGCCTTGACACGCGCCGGGGTGCGCGTGGGCGACAAGGTCCACATCGGCGACTTCAGCTTCGAGTACGAAGAGCAGTAATGCCGGGCACGATCGTCGCGAAGATCGGCTCGTCGTCGATCACCGATCCCGAAGGACGCGTGTCCGCGGCCGCGGTTGCGAAGCTGTGCCGCGAGATTGCTGCCTTGCGCATGGCGGGCTATCGGTGCGTCATCGTCACTTCGGGAGCGATCGCCGCCGGCCTGCCGTTGCTCGGCCTCGGGGGTACGCGCCGCCCTCGCGACCTGGCGACACTGCAAGCGGTGTCGGCCGTCGGGCAGGGTCGACTCATCGGCCACTACATGGACGAGCTCGCGAGCCATGGTCTGGTGGGCGGCCAGGTGCTGCTGACACCTCTCGACTTCATCGTGCGCAATCAGTACGTGCACGCGCGTACCACGATGCAGCGCCTCCTCGATCTCGGTGTCGTGCCGGTGGTGAACGAGAACGACGCCGTGGCTGACGACGAGATCCGCTTCGGTGACAATGACCGCATGGCCGCGCTCGTCGCGCACCTCGTCGATGCGGAGCACCTCGTGTTGCTCACCGACACGCGGGGGGTGTTCACCGCCGACCCGAGAGTCGACGCGCACGCGTCGCTCATCGAGGAGATCATCGAGATCGACGCCCGGCTCGAGGTGGCAGCCGGCGGCGCCGGCACGTCGCGCGGCAGTGGCGGCATGGCGTCGAAGCTGGCGGCAGCCAAGATCGCCACCTGGTCGGGCGTGCGGGTGGTCATCGCTCAGGCTGATCGCCCCGACGTGTTGCTCGATGCCGTGGCGGGTGCCGCGGGGGTGGGCACGGTGTTCGTGCCGAAGCCGCATCGGCTCTCGGCCCGCAAGCTCTGGATCGCGTTCGCCGTCGCGGCCGAAGGCCGGGTCGTCGTCGACCATGGTGCGCGCACCGCGCTCGTCGAGAGCGGCGTGTCGTTGCTCGGCGCGGGCGTGGTCGCGGTGACCGGCGAGTTCGAGGCGGGCGCTGCCCTCGAGATTTGTGACGTGCACGGCTCGGTGTTCGCGAAGGGGTTGGCTCGTCACGACGCGAACACGTCGCGCTCGATGATCGGCAAGCGCACCGCGCAGCTGCCCGAAGGCATGGCGGCCGAGGTGGTTCACCGCGACGACCTCGTGATCGTGCCGTCCGGCTGATCGCGGGGCGTTCGCCGCACAACAGGTTGTTCAGCGGCGCGCCGGCGGGCGTTCGCGGCGGTGAGGGTGCATGCCGCCGAGCGCGGCGAGGGTGGCGAAATAGCACGCAGCACCCAGCAGGGCGGCGGGAACCAGGCTCGCAACTGCGCCGATGCTGCTGCGCGCATCGATCGCATCTGTGGTGGCCCATACAGCTATCCCCATCGGAACCGCGGCGACGAGCGCGCGGAGCAGGCCGGGCAGGAACAGGTCGAGCCGCAGACCCCCTCGTACGGCACTGTCGAGGCGCGACCACGCGAGCGCGGCGGCTCCGATGTACGACAGCGAGAACGCCCACGCGAGCCCTGGCGCACCCC
>JANMVY010000447.1:0-2144 GCA_031393535.1 Actinomycetes bacterium
ATCGTGGCGACCAACTCGGCGCCCGAGATGAGCAGGTCGACGGCATCGCCGATTTCACGCATCAGTTTCGCTCCTTCGATCTTCTCCGGTGAACAGCACCACAATGCGCTCGCCTCGAAACGCGCCCGGCGATGCGCGCCCCGATGCGAGCAAGCCGGCCAAACCGGCCGTGCCGGTGTGATCGACCCGTATGTCGGTGTGGACGCGACCGAGCTCATTGGCCTCGATCAGTGTCGCTTCGTCGACGACGATCGGCCAGCCACCCGCGTGCAGCATCGCGTCGACGATCGGCAACCAGTCGTGGGTGACGTCGTCGAGGATGCCCGTCGCGACCGAACGTGGTTCCTGCTCCCACGGCCACATGAAATGCGCAGGATGACCGGCCGCGTGACGGAGGGCGGCATCGACGCCGACGATGTCGGCGTGGGCGCGCACGAGACGGTATGCACGCTCGAGTGGGGCAGCGCCGGCGCTCTGCACGGCGTGCAACACAGGCGTCGCGAGAAGCAGGCCGTGCTGCACCATCGTGGCCATGCCGAGTTGCACCGACGTGGCGAGGGCACCGCCACCCACTTGCACGAATACTCGGTCGATCGACACCGGCGCGCCACCGATGGTTGCGACGAGCTGGTCGACGATCTCCCACGCGATCGTCCGGCCGCCGTCGAAGGTGTCGGGGGCAACGCTCCCCTGGCAGCAGAACGCAACCACGCCACCCGATGCCACCGCTTCAGCGAACCGGAGGAAGCACGGATCGCCGTAGTCGTCGCTGCGCCGCGCGCACACGGTGATGTTCGCGTCGAGTGCGACGAGTCGATCGACCACCACCCGGTTCGCGTCCGGTGGGATGAACACGTTCAGATCGCGCTTGATCGCCTTGGCCACCACCGCGGCCGCGAGCGCCGCGTTGCCACAGGACGCGATCGCGAGCGGGCGCGTGTCGCCCGGGTCATCGGCAAGGATGTGCAGCGCCAGTCCGATGAGGTGGCGCACTTTGTGCGAACCGGCCACATTGACGGTGTCGTCCTTGACCCAGAGCTCACCTGCGAAACCGATCGCATCGGCCAACGAGTCCGCGCGCACCAGCGGTGTATCGCGCACGGCGCGCCCGTCGATCTCCTCGATGCGCGAAGCGACGAGGTCGATCAGCTTGTGGAACACCGCGGCATCACCGACGCGACGCGCCGACCAGAGCCAGTCGGCATGACGGGCGAACGAGCTCTCGGTGCTCATCAGCCGCGCAGGACCCCGGTTCGCGCGTTGAACTCGTCGATGGCGACATCCCACGCCGGCACGAACGAGCGGATCGAGCGCCAGAACTCCTGTGAGCGTCGCAGCTCGAAGTCATGGACCGAGATTCCCTGTTGCTCGACCCATGTGTAGTAGCCGAGGTTGAAGATGCGACGCCGGTCGACCTCGCCCAACTCGAGCAGTGCGCTCGTGTCGACCGACGCGAGATGTTCGCCGAACACCCGCGCCGCGTCGACCGCGCCGAATCCGTCGGGATAGTGCGACTCGACGAAGCTTGCGCGCTCAGAGCCGTACAGGTCGCTGCCGTCGGTCGCGACAGTGACGATCACATCGTCGCGCCCCAGGCCCAGATGCTTCGCCAGCTTGATCGCAGCGAGCGCATTGCATATCGACGAGAACCCGAGATGGGTCAATTGCGCGACCAGCGAGGGTGCGACACCTATCGCATCGCACAGGTACGCGCGGCCGGCATCGCAGTTGAACAACACGTCGAGCGTGTCGGTCGCGCGATCGGAGATCGCGACCGCGAAGTCAGTGTTCATCACGTTGTGGATGAGCGGGATGTGCTTGTCGCCGATGCCTTGGATGTTGTGCTCGCCGAAACCGTTCTCGAGCATCGTCGGGCATTCGAGCGCTTCGACGGCCACGATGCGCGCACCGTGGCGATCCTTGAGGTAGTCGCCGGCGGCGAGGGTTCCTGCCGACCCCGATGCCGACACGAACGCCGCGAGACGCGCCTTGCCACCCGACGACGCGGCCACGTGCTCGTACACACGCTCGAGCGCCGGACCGGTGACGTGGTAATGCGCGAGGTGGTTGCCGAACTCGCAGAACTGGTTGAGGATCACGTTCTGCGGATCGGTGCGCAACTCCGCGCACTTGTCGTAGATCTC
>JANMVY010000482.1:0-2415 GCA_031393535.1 Actinomycetes bacterium
CGTCGTCACCGCTCACGGCGGCAAGGGCACGCTGCCCCTGGCCGACGTCAACTGCGACGACGCGCGCGACCTGCTGTACCTCATCGCGAAGTCGTTGGCGTTCCCGTTGTCGAACAAGTTCCTCACGCCGATCGCCGGCAATGGCCAGACGGTGCTCGCGATCAACCCCATGTGGGCCGAGCGCTTCGGTCGCGAGTTCCCGAACCTCGAAGACTGCAAGGCCTTCCTGCACGAGAATGCGTGGCAACCGATCGACCTGTGGCCCGCAAAGAACCAGGCAATCCTGTACGCGAAGGATCGCGTCGACGCGAACGGTCGTGTGTGGTTGAACGCGCGGCCCGACCAGATCGTCACTGTGGTCTGTGGCGGTTTGGGCAACTTGCATGCAATCGCGCTGCCCAGCTGGGGTGACAGCGAGATCGCGCATCAGCAGGTGCTGTGGGCGTGATCAGTCGGCGGCGTCGCGGTCCCACGTGGTGGCCGTGACCCCGCGTTCGCGAAGCTCGGTCTTCTTCACGCGCATCGATGTCTCGACGCGCGGGAACTCGTCCATCACCTCGACGTAACGCGGCACCATGAATCGCGGCATGCGCTGCGCGACGAACGCGAGGAACTCGGCCGGATCGAACGAATCGCGGTCGCGCACGATCAGCGCGACCATCACGTCGTCCTCACCGAGCGCCGCGGGCACGGCGATCGCGGCCACCTCGATCACGGCGGGGTGCTCGACGACCAGATTCTCGACCTCGAACGACGAGATGTTCTCGCCGCGGCGGCGGATGGTGTCGCGCATGCGGTCGAGGAAGTAGTAGTTGCCGTCATCGTCCTGGGTGAACGCGTCGCCGGTGTGGAACCAGCCGTTGCGCCACGCCGCGGCAGTCGGCGCGGGCATCTTGTAGTAGCCCACGTTCATCGCCCACGGCGCGCGCGTGCGCACGAGCATCTCACCGACCTGGCCGCGTGGCACGGGTTCGTCGAACTCGTTCGCGAGCCGGATATCGGGCCACGGGTAGTCGGTGCGGAGGCGACCGCACGACGCAGGTGGGCCGTGGTTCCAGCCGGCGCTGAGCGGGCAGCCGATCTCGGTCTGGCCGTAGGTGGTGGTGACCCGCACGCCGAAGCGTTCCTCGAACTGGGTCATTTCGGGGATCATCGGCCCCAGCACCACGCTGCGCAGCGGGTTGGTGGCATCGTCGGGCGCGGCGGGCGCCGACCACAATAACGCGGTCATCGGGCCGACGACGGCGGCCACTTCGCAGTTGTGGGCGCGCACGTCGCGCCAGAACGACGTCGCGCTGAACTTGTCGCGCATCACGAACCGCGCACCGCGCACCATCGCGTAGTTGAACGCGCCGCGGCCCGAGTTGTGGAACAGCGGCATCGCGCAGTACAGACCGAGACCTTCGGCGATGATGTCCTCGGGCACCCACGACCAGTTCTGGTGGATGACCGCCCACGGTGTGATGACTGCCTTCGACGGCCCCGTCGTGCCCGAGGTGAACAACAGCGCCGCGGTGTCGCGGTCGAGCGGCCCGGTGAGATCGGTGGCCGGTGCCGCGCCGTCGAGCAGTTCACGGCGGCCCACCATGCGGCGACCTGCCGTTGTCGCGGCCACCTCGGGTTCGTCGGTGTCGACCACCACGATCGTGTGCAGCAGCGGCAGCTCGGACACGACCGCGAGCACACGATCGACGAACTGCGACTCGGTGACGAGCACGGTGACATCGGCGAGGTCGAGGACGTAGCGCAGCATGCGTCCGATGTACGCGGTGTTAAGTGGTACCTCGATCGCCCGTAGCCAACCGAGGGCGACCATGGTGCGGTGCGCCTCGAACCGGTTGGTGAGCATGGTGCCCACGTGCGTGCGCTCATCCACGCCGAGGCCGCGGAACGCCCCAGCCCACGTGCGGGCCTCCGCGTCGAGCTCCGCGTAGGTGAGCGAAGTGCCGTCGACATGGTGCAGCGCGACGACCTCGGGTGTCGTCGCGGCGTGGTGCGCGATGGCGTGGGGCGCTAGGCAACGCGGGTCGAGCACGATCTCCTCCAGAAGTGCGACGTGGTGGTCGGGAGCGGCCACCCGACTATTCAACGATGGTGGTCGCTCGCCTGATGCCGGCCACGTCGGGCACCGGATCGGTCCGTAGGTCGAAGCTGAGGTGGTCGTGCATGTCGCCGATCTGGTCGACGAAGATCAGCCGGTCGGCGAAGCACCAGGCACCCTCGACCACGTGAAACGTGTCGTGGTAACGGCCGGCCACGATCGGTTGCAGGGGTACCGCATCGGTGGCCTGCAGCACCACGAAGTACGAGCGCGCCGTTGCCCGCTCGCCCGACGTGTCGACGTGGATGACGGCGTTGGTGCTCAGGTGCCGGGTGCGCAGCGTGCCGTCGCCGTGCACCTTGTTCGTCGCCGCA
>JANMVY010000491.1:0-1964 GCA_031393535.1 Actinomycetes bacterium
CGGGCCGGAAGACGCGGATCTCGACGATGCGACGCGGTGGATGCTGGTGCGCGGGTTGGGGCCGAGCGAATCGCGCCGCGACATGCGCGACTTCGCGTTCACCGTCGATCGCCCGGCGTTGCGCGAGCGGCTCCTCGACGCTCTGGAGGGCCGGGGTGGGCACCGCCGGTTCCGTGACACGCTCGCCGGGCACGCCGAGGAGTTCACCCGCTGGCATCGATTCCGCGACGACCGCCAGTTGGGCCGGGCGCGGGCTGGGTTGTGGCTGGCCGATGCCGGGTATCGGCCGACCGGCGGTTGATCAGCGCGCGGCGCCCGCGACGAACGCGGCGACGATGTAGACACCCCACGCCAGTCAGGTGTCAAGCAGCCGTTGCCGTCTCTTCGAGATTGGTGTCGGGCCAGGCGGCTTTGTCGTCCCAGGTCTGGTTGTTGTGGAGGCACCACCAGAGCCTGCCGAGGAGTTTGTTGGCGAGGTTGCGTAGGGCGGCGTTGTGGCTGTCGCCGATGGCTCGCCGACGGTCGTAGTGGGCTCGTGCGCCGGGCGACGCGGAGATCGAGGCGAACGCCCACCAGTGACACGCGTCGGCGAGGCGCCGGTTGCGGATGTGGCGGGTCCGCACCACTTTGGACTTGCCTGATGCTCGCGTGATGGGGGCGGTGCCGGCGAACGAGCGAAGGTTCGCGGCGCCCTCGAAGCGGGCGCGGTCGTCTCCGATCTCGCCGAGGACTCGGGCGGCCAGGATCGGGCCAAGCCCGGGGGCAGGGCTGAGGATCTTGGCGTCGGCGTGCTGCTCGAACTCGGCGGTCATCGCCGCCTCCAAGCGCGCGATCCCGGTCTGCATCACGACGATGGTGTCCACGAGTGCAGCGACCGCCTCACCAAATGCTGCCTCGACTCGTTCGGGTTGACGAAGCGCGGGCTCACGTAATCGGGTCACGATCTGGTCGGCCAGCCCAGGGCGGTTCCCGCGGCCGCTTCGTCGTAACAGCGCGATGACGCGGCTGCGGGCGAGCTTGGCGCCAGCTGTGGGGGTCGGGGCCGCGCCGATGATCTCGAGCGCAGCCTTGTGCAGCAGGTTCGGGAACGCCTTCAACGCGTTGGGATAGAACTCCACGAGCAGTGAGCGCAGACGATTCACTGTTGCCTGGCGAGCCCAGATCGCTTCTTGATGCTGGCGGGCCAGAACCTTCACCGTCGCGGCGAGCTCTGTGACTGCGGGCAGCGGGCGATGCAGATGGCGGTCGGTTCGCAAGATGTCGGCCAGCACCACAGCGTCGCCAGGGTCCGACTTGCCGCCGGCCTGGCCATAGCGTTCCCGATAGCGCGCCACGGCTCTTGGGTTGATCGCGTACACGGTGAACCCGGCCGCCCGAAGTGCCGCGACGAGCAGACCCTTTTCGGTCTCGATCGCCACCGCCACGCTCGTTGGATCCTCGACACGCTCGGCAATGAGGGCCACCAACTCGCCGAAGCCGGTCACCCCAGTGTCGATACGCTGTTTGGCGATCCGCTCACCGTCGCTGGCGACGAGAGCGATGTCGTGATGGGCTTCGGCCCAATCGATTCCACAGCTGATCTCCATATGCTCCTCCACTCGTGATGTTGGGCGACGAGCCCGAGGACCTGCGCGGCGACCTAATGGACAGCGCTCAAGGCGCGACACCTCACCAGCCGGCTGCAAGCCCAGCGACTGGCAGGGCCACCGTCTACATAGAGACCTCCAAGGTCGTGTGGCGTGAAGTGGACACCTGCCAGCGGCTCGGCCCCGCCACTCTCGCCGAAACGACCTCACGGGTCCGTGATGTCTCAGTGGGCACCTGCCAATCGCTCGACCAGCGAACGACTGACACCCCCATTAGGTGGCGTGGCGATCCAGCGACACCCGTGCGCGGTCATAGCGCATCGTGGTGCGCGGGTCGGCGTGGCTCGCCGCTTCCTGCACGTCGCGCAGCGGCACCCC
>JANMVY010000494.1:0-2500 GCA_031393535.1 Actinomycetes bacterium
GTCGGCACGCATGAAATCGGGGAGGCCCGGCATGGCGTGACGGGTGGCCATGTCGTGGAAGAACCGGTGCATGAAGATCATCCAGCCGACGTCGACGCCGGGCGCGCCGATCGCGGCCATCTCCCAGTCGAGCACCGCGACCGGCGAGAAATCACACCACATGATGTTGCCGATGCGTGCATCGCCCCAGTTGAGCACTGTGCGTTCGCCGACCGGCCGATTGGCCTCGAGCCAGGCGAACGAACGCTCGATGATGTCGTATTCGGTGCCTTCGCGGGCCCAGTCGTAGTACCAACGCTGGTATCCAAGATGCTGATCGAGTGGGGTGGCGCCCCACTGCGGTCGATCGAGGAACGCCACATCGGCACCGGTGACGTCGATCGCGTGCAGCTTCGCCAGCACGCCCACCGCGTTGCGTTGCAGCGCAGCCTGTTGCGCAGGCGAGGCGTCGAACAACCAGCCGCCGAACACGTACGGCGGCATATCCGCCGGCACGACGCCGTCGACGCGGTGCATCACGAAGAAGGGCGCGCCGAGCGCCGACTCGTCGAGCTCGATCCACGCCACCCGCGGCACCGGCACATCGCTTCGGGCGGCGACCAGCTCGAGACAACGGTGCTGCAGCGCGAGGTCGTAGTCGGGGAACACCGGGTGGTCGGCCATCTCTGGGCGGACCCGGGCGACGTAACGCTCGCGCCGCAGCGCGCCGTCCGCGAGCCAGTTCGCGGTGAACAGCAGGGTCTCGCTCGACAGGCCGGTGCCTTCGGGTACGGCGAGGTCGGTGACGGTCGGCGCAGCCCCGACCGGAAGCTTGGTGGCCAGCCACATGCTGAGGCGGCGGCCGAACTCGGCGTGATCACGTTTGGAAGGCAGCGGCATGATGGCCGCGAACGTAGTGCGCACAACGGGGGTGGCCGAGATTCGGCCACCCCCGTTGGCGTACGTCAGTTCTGACCGGTGATCAGCGAGGGATCACGGTCGGCATGTTCGAAGCCGGGACGTAGCAGCCTTTGAAGCCCGACCCGACAGCCGGGCACGGGTACACGTACTTGAGCTGGAACTGCGTGTCGAAGCCCGACAGCTTGCCGGGCGTGAAGGTCGACGGCTCCTGGTTGCTGGTGTCGACCGGCCCGAGGTTCTCGGCCGCTTTCAACAAGTCGGCCCTGGTCGGGTTGTCGCCCGCCAAATAGATGGCGCGAGCCGCGAGGCGCACGAAACCGCACACGGTGGTCACCATGCCGGCCCGCGAGTTCGTCTCCTCGGTCGCGTAGTCCCACTTCTCGCCGGTCTTGTTGTTCTCGTTGTACGTCTTCTCGCACATCGCGTTGAACGCCGGCTTCTGATAGGTCCCGGTACGGAGGATGCCTGTGGGCGCTGGGTCGATCGAGATGGTTCCGTTGTAGAGCTTTCCTGCGTCGTCACCACCGAACTCGGGGATCTTCGAAGCGACGAGGTCACCGGCGCCGCTGTTGAAGTTGCTGTTGTAGATCTGGATCTGGCCGACCTTGATGCCCTTGGTCGCCATCTCCTTCACGTACTGCGGCAACGAAACGACGTTGAGGCCCGGAGCGAACAAGACGTTGATGCCGTTCGAAATGAGCTTGTCGACCGACGCCGGCGTTCCCTCTGTGCACACCGACCCCCCCTTGCACCCGATGGTGTCGTACTGGACCACCTTGATGCCGGCCTTGTCGAGCGTCGCGATGAGGCCTTTGTCGAGCGCTTCTTTCTGCCCGGGCGTGTCGGCCACGATGACCGCGATCTTCTTGTCCTTCAACGCGCCCTGGCGGATGAGCTCGCTCGCAAGGTTGCGGACGTATTCGTCGAGCGTCGGAGCGTTCGACTTGATGCGGCCCTTCGAATCCTTGGTCCACGCTTCCTCACCCGAGGTCGACGTGATCAACAACGCGTCGTGCTCGATCGAGATGCACGGGATCGCGGTGCCCTGCAGACCCGTGCTGTTGATCACGATCGGCGCCTTGAGATCCTCGGTGGCCGCGATGCACGCAGCCCGGCGATCGGCGTCGAGCGTGGTGCTCTGCGAGTTGACCTCGACGAGCTCGAGCTTGATCTTGCGGCCGTTGATGCCACCGCACTTCTCGTTGATGTACCGGGTGAACGTCTCGAACATGTCGGGAACGTTGCCCACGGGGATCGCGAAACCGATCTGCTGGAGCTGTTCGAGCTTGGTGCGCAGATGCACGATGGTGATCGAATCGGCGCTCGTTGCGTCGGTGGCCTTGCGGGTTGCCGTGCTCGGCGCGGTCGTGCAGAACTCGGTCAGCGAGGAAAACGGATCCTTGCTGCGATCGAACTTGCTCTGGAACGCCGAATAGACGCCGCCGCGTGCGTCGGTGGCAAAGATGCCCTTGGCGCCCGTGGCCGCCGTAGCGCCGGTGCCGCCGGTACCTGAAGCCGCGCTCGTGCCGCTCGCGGTCGCCGCCGTCGCACCGGAGGTCGCTTTCGTGCCCCCGCCGTCGTCGCCGCACGCGCCGGCCAC
>JANMVY010000495.1:0-2184 GCA_031393535.1 Actinomycetes bacterium
CAGGTGATGGACCGCAAGCGTCGCTACGGCGCGGCGCTCGCGGAGATCGAGTGCGACGAGTTGGGCTCGTTGCTCGCCACGCGACCCGCCACCGTCGCGGAAGGCTTCGCCGCCCTCGACCACGCGATCCGGGCCCGCACGCTCGATGACACCGCGGTGATCACCTACCTCACCCGTCGCGCCTATCGCGACGAGTGGCTGTACGCCCCCGCGGTAGCGCTCTACCCCGCGCGCGTGTGGTCGAAGCTCGACGACTGAGCGTGCGCCGTGTGCCGGTCTAAGCTGCGCGTCGAGACATCGGGGGGCCCGCATGTTCAACGCTGCGGCTGAGAACGCCGAGGACATCACGCTGGACGAGTTGACAAGACTTGCGCTGCTCGCGGATCCTAACCTTCTCGTACCTGACGATGCCGTACCCGTCTGGGAGCTGTTCGAACCCGACGCTGATTCGTTGCTCCCGGCGTGGTACATGCCTGCCCCTTCGGGCCCGACCATCACCGGTCGCCGCTGGAAACGCGCGGTCGCGCTGATGCTGATCACGGCCTTCTTGGCGATCAATGCATCGGGGCTGTGCAGCACGTACGGCTGGATCTCGATCGCCGTGCACCGCTGAGGCTCGGGTAGCCGCTTGCGCACGAGGCGCCGTCAGTCGGCGAGCGGCACCAGCTCGGCGAAGTCGAAGAAGGCGCGCAGCGATTGGAAGCGGGCACCGTCGTCGGTGAGCACTATGTGGTCGATGATGCGCGGGATCGTCATCATCTGACCCCCCATCTCGGCGGTCACCTTGAAGAACGCGAGCACCTCGTTGCCGATCACCAGCGGATCCTGGGTGACCGACAACGTCACCGGGATGTCATTCGCGTCGAAGAACCTCGCGATCGCGTCGCGGCCCACGTTGGGCGGCGTGCCAACCGGATCCTCCTGCACGGCGTCGTCGGCGAAGCAGGCGAGCCACGGCTCACGGTCGTGCGCGTTCATCGCCGCGCAGTAGCGCTCCAGCAGTGCGCGAACATCATCCTTCGTTGGCATCGTTTCCCCTTTTTGGTGAAAGTCAGTAGCGATCCGCGCGGAACGGTTCGATGACCTCGGTGGCGAACCGCTCGAGGTGCGCGAGCGCACTCGCCAGATCGGGCTCGAGAACGTTGTGGATCATGCGTGTCGCTCCCAGATCGTGCAAGCGACGCGCATCGTCGAGCGTGTCACCGAAACCCTGCAACTCGACCGCGCCATCGGGTCGCCCGGCGTCGCGCGCATGGCGTTGCACCGTCGCCCACATCGCCGGCCAACGCCCGGGATCATCGAAGCCGATGTTGGACGCGGGCAGGAACGCGTCGCCCAGTCGCCCCGCGCGGCGCAGCGCGGGGGCGCTGTGACCACCGACGATGATCGGGATGCCCGCCGGCTGCGCCGGGTACGTGGTCAGCTTCATCGCGTCGAACGACACGAACTCGCCGTGGAACGACGCGACGCGATCGCGCCACACGGTGCGCATGACTTCGATGTACTCGTCGGTGCGGCGGCCACGCGAAGCGAAGTCGACGCCGAGCGCGGCGAACTCATCGGCGAGCCACCCGGCACCCACGCCGATCTCGACGCGGCCTCGCGACAGTTGATCCGCGGTCGCGAGTTGCTTCGCGAGCAACAACGGATTGCGCTGGGGCAGCACAAGCACCGCGGTGCCGAACCGCAACGTGGTCGTGACCCCGGCCAGGAATGCGAACAGCATCAAGGGCTCGGGGATCTGCATCTCGTCGTTGTCGTAGGGGTACCGCCCATGCTCCATGTACGGGTAGCGGGCGCGTTGCTCGGCCGGGAACACGATGTGGTCGACGAAAAATACCGACTCGATGCCGACGCGCTCTGCGTGTTGCGCGAAAGGCACGAGGAAGTCGGGCGACACGATCGGGGCCGACGGCCGCGAAGCCCCAGTGGGTCGACCGATCAGATACAACCCGAAGCGCATGATGGCAACGTAGTCCGAGCACGATCCCCGCCGCCGGGGCTACCGTCAACGGTGCTCGCTGCACCCCGGGGGACACACACCATGAGCATGGCCGTCGACAAGACGAAGACGTGGCGCAAGGTCGAAGAGCGCCTGGCGATCGAGCCGAGCGAGCGCAAGAGGACAATTCTGGCCAACGTGCTCGCGCACATGAAGGCCGAGTCGATTCCCGACCTCGACGG
>JANMVY010000499.1:0-3691 GCA_031393535.1 Actinomycetes bacterium
CGACCGCCTTCATGGCCGACGTGCAGGCCGACGACGTGGTCATGTTGATGAGGACATCTGCCTTGGTCGCCGCGAGCGTGGTGATCTGGTTCGTCACATCGGCGGTCGCCGGGTCGTGCTTCTCGACCCGGCGACCGCCGATGTGACGAACCAGATCACCACGCTCGCGGCGACCAAGGCAGATGTCCTCATCAACATGACCACGTCGTCGGCCTGCACGTCGGCCATGAAGGCGGTCGGCGCGGGCACCTGGAAGCCGCTCCAGATCGTGTCGGGCACCTGCAAGGCGTCGATCTTTTTTGCTGCGGCAGGTGATGGCGCCAAGGATGCCATCATCGTCGCGGCCACCAAGGAGATCACCTACCCCGAGTACGACGCCGACGCGGCCATCAAGACCTGGCGCGAGCAACTCGCCAAGTACGCGAAGGACGCGCCGGTCACCATCAGCCTCGTACCCACCGGTTGGACCTATGGCGAGATCCTCCGCGACACGCTGCTACGGGCCGAAAAGCTGCCCGGCGGCCTCACCCGCCCGAACGTGCTCGTGGCGGCACGCCAGACCGACTTCAAGTCGCCGTACTTCTACGACGGCGTGCAACAGAAGTTGAACGGGAAAGCGGACGCCTACTTGATCGAGGCGGGCCGGCTCGAGAAGTGGACCGGCACGGCGTTCGTCAAGGTGACCGAACTGTTCAACTACGAGGGAACCACCAAAGCCAAGCCCTGAAGTTCCGACCACGTGATGCGGGCCGGGGTCACCACCCCGGCCCGCAGCGCGTTTGGGCGAAGACGCCCGGCCCTCGGCAGCCGACGGTTCCTACAGCGACAGCACGGTGCGGATACCGCGACCGGCGCGCAGGTCGTCGAACCCTTCGTTGATCTCGTCGAGGGGCCGTCGGTAGGACACCATCGACTCGAGATCGAGAGCGCCGCGGCGCCACAACGACATGAGGGCAGGGATCGAGCGGGCCGGATTGCCCGTGCCGTACAGCGTACCCATGAGCTTCTTCTCGGCGATGAGCGGCCAGATCGCGGGTGCGATCGTCAGGGTCTGATCGCCGGCCGGTGCCCCCACCATCACGGTGGTGCCGCCGTAGCGTGTGGCGAAGAGCCCGGCTTCGACGAGGGTGTGATGGCCCGCTGCGTCAAAGGCGTAGTCGACCCCGATGCCGTTCGTGAGCGAGTGGCATGCGGCGATCACGTCGGTCTCGTTCGGGTCGATCGTGTCGGTCGCGCCAAAATGCACCGCGGCATCACGCCGAGCCGCGATGGGGTCCGACACGATGATGCGCGAGGCGGCTGCGATGCGCGCACCCTGCACGACCGAGATGCCGATACCCCCGAGGCCCATGACGAGCACGGTGGCCCCCGCTTCGACCTGGGCCAGGTTCAGCACCGCGCCGACCCCCGTCTGGATCGCACAACCCACGACAGCCGCCAGGTCGAGCGGGATGTCGGGGTCGATCTTCACCACGCCGTTCTCGGTGGTGAGCGAGTATTGGCTGAACCCGCCGACGCCGAGGCCGCGGTAGACCGTCTGCCCGTTTCTCGACAGCGCGGCTGTTCC
The DNA here is from genome assembly GCA_031393535.1 of Actinomycetes bacterium. Taxonomy (GTDB): domain Bacteria; phylum Actinomycetota; class Acidimicrobiia; order Acidimicrobiales; family WLNW01; genus WLNW01. The sequence continues at coordinate 1,568 of JANMVY010000499.1, forward strand.
GTCGGGCAGCAGCCCGGTGAGGCCGACCCGTGCGTCGGGGCAGATGGTGTTCTGGTTGCGGACACAGAAGTAACAGCTTCCGCAACCCGCCATCGCCACCGACACGACGTGATCGCCCGGCGCGAGCGAGCGCACGCCGGGCCCGACAGCCTCGACAACGCCCGCAGCCTCGTGTCCGAGTACCACCGGGAGGCCGGCGGGACTATCGGTGTCGATCATCGTGAGATCAGAATGACAAATGCCGCAGTGGTAGATGCGCACGAGCACCTGGCCGGGACCGGGTTCGACGGTTTCGACATCGTCGACGAGCGTGAGCGGTGTGCGGCCTGCTTCGAGCAGCGCGGTGCGCATGGGTTCCTCCACAGGTTGACCGGGTGTCGCGGAACCTACTTCTTCCAACCGGTGGTCGCGCCGGTGAACATGGCGAATGGGCCGCTCGGCCAGCGGTAGCAGTCCATCAGGAGCTGGTCGACCTGTTCACGAGTGGCGACGCCGTCGTCGACGACCTGACGCGCCTCGCGGGCCATGGCGGCGTAGATCCGGTTCGCCACGTACCCCCAGGTGCGCGTCGTATCGTTCACCACGATCGGGTTCTTGCCCGCGTTCGCTGCGAGTCGCACGACCGTATCGACGGTGGCAACGCTCGTCTCGGGCCCGCGAATGATCTCTGCGAGCCGCATCACGGGTGCGGGCGACGCCCAGTGCCAACCGATCATGCGATCGGGGCGGTTCGTGACCGCGGCGAGACCGGCGATCGAGAACCCAGACGAGTTCGACGCGAAGATCGTACGGTCGGGCGCAGTCTTGTCGACCTCGGCCCAGAACCGCAGCTTGAGCTCGAGGCGCTCGGGGATGGCCTCGATTACCAGGTCGGCGTCGAGCGCCGCGTCGCGGTCGGTGACGAACTCGAGGCGGTCCAGCGCTGCCTCGGCCTGGGCGGGCGTGAGCTTTCCACGCTCGACGGCGCCGGAGACGCCGAAGCGTCCGGTGCGCACCCCGACGGCCGCGCGATCGAGCGCGTCGTGATCGAGGTCATGGCACCGCACGTCGTGCCCGGCCACGGCGAGGACCTGGGCGATGCCCGAGCCCATGACCCCGGCCCCGATGACGCCGATTCGCTCGCTCGGCCTGCTTGCGCTTCCCATGTTCGTTCCCGTCTGCCCCGTGGGCCGGTAGAAAGGTCGAACGGCCCACCGTTCGGGTGGCCGTCAGCCGGCGTCGTCCTCAACACATCGGTGGTACTGGTCGATGGAGCAACCCCGCTCTATGGCTACCACGACTCCGCCACCCAGCATGCCCCGCGACTCGTCGCGCTGGAGCACGCCGCTCGCCGCCTGCGTCCTCGCTCTGGCGGCGACGCCCCTGCTCGGCGCCGACCGCATGGCACTCGCGGTACTGGCATGCAGCATCGTCGGAGTGTTCGCGGTGCTCGACGCGCGAACTGCTCGGGGACGCGTCTTGCCCCGCGCAGACGAGATCCGCAGCCCGTGGGTGGTCGTCACGCTGAGCATTGCTGTGTTCGTCTGCGGCGCGATTCCCGGTCTCGGCGTAGCCGTGTTCGCGCGTGTCAGTCTCGGCGCCTCCGCTTTGTACCTGGTCGCCATGTGCCTCCTTGCCTGGGATCGCCTGCGCCAGATCGCGTTGGAGTTGGTGATCGAGGCCGTGATCGCCACCGCGGGTCTCGTGTTGTTGTCCTATGCGCTGCTGCTCGAGCCCTGGTTGGCCCCCCGCTACGACACCACGACGGCGATCGTGGCATACGTCGCGCTTTCGGTGCTCTTCTGCGCGTTCTTGATCTTCGGGTGGTTGATCACCGTCGACCGCGAGGCGAAATGCCCGGCGAGCACGATGATGCTCGCGTGCGGTGGGTTGCTCGTCGTCGCGGATGCAGTAGCGCTGCAGGAAGTCTTTCGGGGATCCGGACCGGTGCTCCTGCGGGGCGCTCTCGCGATCATCGGTGTGTGCGTGGTCGCCTCGTCGACGGCGCATCCATCACAACGCCTGCTGCGAATGCCCGCCCTCGATGTCGAAGCCGGCAAGGCCGAGCATCGGGCGGTGATGGCCATTGGCGCGGTGATGGCCGGTCCGTTCCTGATCGTCGTCAACTTGCTGGTGCCGTTCGGC
>JANMVY010000505.1:0-5017 GCA_031393535.1 Actinomycetes bacterium
TCGCCGGGGCGCGCCGCGCGGCAGAAGAACACGGTATCCCTGTCCTGCTCGTCGGGCGCCCCGACGAGCTCGGTGACACCGGTGGGCTTCCAGTGCTCGCGGCCTCCGAGGTCATCGCAATGGACGCCGAGCCGGGCAAGAGCGTCCGCCAGCTGAAGGACAGCTCGCTCGTGCGCGCGGCACAAGCCGTGCGTGACGGTCACGCGTCGGCCATGGTGAGCGCAGGGAACACCGGGGCGGCCATGGCCAGCGCGTTGTTGCGCATGGGACGGATCAAGGGAGTCGCCCGCCCGGCGATCGCGACCCCCATCCCGCGTCTGTCCGGCGTGCCGGTGGTGCTCCTCGACGCGGGGGCGAACGCCGACTGTGAACCGGAATGGCTCGTCCAGTTCGGTCTCATGGGCGCGGTGTTCGCCCGGCACCGTTTCGGCGTGGCCGAACCGCGCGTCGGGCTGTTGTCGATCGGCGAGGAAGCCGGCAAGGGCAACGCCTTCGTCAAGGAGACCTACGCGGCGATGGCTGCGGTCGATTGGGCCGGCGCGTGCGGTGCCCGGTTCGTCGGCAACGTCGAGGGCCGTGACCTCATGGGCGAGGTCGCCGATGTCGCGGTCACCGACGGATTCACCGGCAACGTTGCGCTGAAGGCCATGGAAGGCACGACGAAAACCGTCATCAAGGCGCTGCTCGAGGCATTCGACGCCACCCCCGAGACGCGTGAGGCAGCGCAGTCGCTCCTCCCGGCGCTGCTGCCGCTGTACGCCAAGTTCAGCCCCGAGACGTACGGCGGCGCGATGCTGCTCGGGGTCGACGGGGTGTGCATCATCAGCCACGGCAGCTCGAACGCCAATGCCATCCGCAACGCGCTCCGGGTCGCCTACGACATGGTCGACGCCGACATCGTCAGCCACCTGCACGACGCCGTGCGCGTGTGAGCACGCGGCGATCCGCGATGGTGGTGGAGGTATCGGCTGTGGTGGGCAGGCGCGGGCGGTCCGGGCCACCGTGTACACTCCCGCCGTCCCGCCGACCATCCCCTGGAGGCATCGTGCCCGCGGAAACGCATGTCGGCCAAGGCCCTCTCGATCGTCCTGGCATCGTCGCGCTCGTGAAGGATCGCCTCGCCGACATCCTCGAGATCGAGCCGGGCTCCATCAACGAAGGTGATTCCTTCCGCGACGACCTCGACGCCGATTCGCTCGCGCTGATCGAACTCGTCGAGGCGATCGAGGAAGAGTTGAGTGAGCGAGCAGTCGGCTTCCGGATCGACGACGATGACCTCGAAGACCTGAAGACCGTGCGCGACGCCGTCGACTACGTCCTTGCCCGGCTTGGCTGATCACCTTGTGGACTGCGGGGTGACGGGCGCGCCCGAACCCATTTCCGCGCGCCTCGGCCATACCTTCGCCGAACCGTCGCTGCTCACCCTCGCCTTGACCCATCGGTCGTGGTGCGCCGAGCACCTGGGCGACGAATCCAACGAGAGACTCGAGTTCCTCGGCGATTCGGTGCTTGGGCTCGCCGTCACCGACCACCTCATGACCCGACTGCCCGACGCGGCCGAAGGGCACCTCGCGAAAGTGCGTGCCGCGGTCGTCTCGGCGCCCACCCTCGCGGCCATCGCGCAGCAGATCGGGCTCGGCGACGACCTTCGGCTCGGGCGCGGCGAGGTGCTGTCGGGCGGCCGGGCCAAGCCATCGATTCTCGCCGACGCACTCGAAGCGGTGATCGGTGCGGTGTACCTCGACGCAGGCTGGCCCGTCGCCTGCGCCCTCGTGTTGCGATTCATCCGTGAGTACGTCGACGAAGCGGCGGCCGGCCCCGGCGAACAGGACTACAAGACCCGACTCCAAGAGCTGGTCGCCCGCCGCTTCGACAGCGCCCCGGTGTACCTCCTCGATGAATCCGGGCCCGACCACGAAAAGCGGTTCTACGCGACGGTTCACGTCCGCGGCGAAGCGTTCGGTCACGGCGAAGGAACCTCGAAGAAGCAGGCTGAGCAGGACGCGGCCCGCCGCGCCTGGGCCACGCTCGCCGGTCCGGGCGACCCACCTCGACCGAGTCGTCTCCGGGCGGGCCCGACCACGCCGGAGCGTCCCGATCCGGACCACCTTGACGATGTCGTTCACCAGGAAGCGGGGCGGGCCAATGCGTGAGCTGCCCGAGATCGAGGTCCTCCGACGCGAGCTCGAACGCGAGATCGTGGGTCGGCAGATCACCACAGTCGACGTGCAGGTCGCGCCGACCGTTACACACACGCGCACCAGGAAGATCTTCGCCGATCTGTTGGCCGACGCCACGATCATGTCGGTCGCGCGGCGGGGGCTCCTCCTGCTGGTCGGGCTCGACGAGGGACGAGTCCTCGTCGTGCGGCTCGGTGAGACCGGAACGTTCCGACGCGGCCCCGTGACCGAGCCCGCGGGCCTCACGGTCGCGTTCGCCCAGGGGCCGTCACTTCACGTGTTCGGCCTCGGCAAGGACGCCGAGATCTTCGTCGTGGTTGCCGACCAGCTCGACGCAGCGGTGCCTGAGCTCGCGAAGCTGGGATTCGACCCGCTCGACGAACCGCTCACCTGGGTGCGTTTTTCGAGTCGGCTCAGCGGCCGCCACGAACCGATGAAGCGGCTGCTGCTCGACGCCACCTTCGTCGCCGGTCTGGGTGAGGTCTACATCGACGAAGTGCTGTTCGAGGCCGGAGTGCGCTACGACCGCATGTGCGACTCCCTGTCGTCCCAGGAGGTGCGCCGCCTCTACCGCAGCCTTATCGAGGTGATGCACGACGCCGTCAAGCATCGCGGCAGCAGCCTCGGCGTGAACGGCTTCGGTGACCTCGCCGGCAAGCCGGGCGAGCACCAGGATCACCTGCAGGTCTACGGCCGGGAGGGCAAGCTCAGCCCGCGTTCGCGCACCCCGATCAAGAAGATCAAGTACGAAGGCCGCTGGACCTATTACTGCGACACGCAGGTGTGATTTTCGTTCGCAAGCCGGAGGTTTGCGAACGAATCCTCTAGGGTCGTCCCGATGTTTCTGAAGACCCTCACCCTCAAAGGGTTCAAGTCGTTCGCCGACGCCACGACGCTCAGCTTCGAGCCGGGCGTCACTGTCGTGGTCGGTCCGAACGGTTCGGGCAAGTCGAACGTGGTCGATGCCATCGCGTGGGTGCTCGGTGCGATGGCGCCGAGCACGATGCGGTCCCAGAAGATGGACGACGTCATCTTCGCGGGTTCCAGCAAGCGTGCCGCGCTGGGACGGGCCGAGGTGGCCCTGACCCTTGACAACAGCTCCGGTCTCCTGCCGATCGAGTTCAGCGAGGTCACAATCACCCGCACGCTGTTTCGCTCGGGCGACAGCGAGTACGCGATAAACGGCACCCCGTGTCGACTGCTCGATGTCCAAGAGCTGCTCTCCGACAGCGGAGTCGGCCGACAGCAGCACGTGGTCGTGTCGCAGGGCCAGATCGACGCCGTGTTGAACGCGCGGCCCGAGGACCGCCGAGCGATCATCGAAGAAGCGGCCGGGGTGCTCAAGTACCGTAAGCGCCGCGAGAAGTCCCAGCGTCGACTCGTCGCGACCGAGGCCAACCTCACCCGCATCAGCGACCTGTTGCGCGAAGTGCGGCGGCAGCTGCGCCCGCTCGAACGCCAGGCGGACGCGGCTCGTCGTCACGGAGGCCTCGTGGCCGAACTCACCGCGCTGCGCATCTGCGCTGCGGGCCGCGAGATCGACGCGTTGCAACGGCGCATCGGCGCGAACGCACACGGGCGCGCGGACCTGGCCCGACAGATCAACGATGTCCTCGCCGTGCTGGCCAAGCTCGACACCGAGGTGCTCGCCGCTGAGGCGCAGCTCACTGCACACGGCGGCGACGACATCGGCGACGCGCTCCTGCGGCTCGAAGCACTCCGCGAACGTACACGGGGCCTCGCGAACGTCCTCGCCGAGCGCCTGCGCGGCATCGAGCGTGATCGATCGTCCTCGATCGATCGCGGCGTCGTGGCCAACCTCGAAGCCGATGCGGCCCGCTTGCGCATCGACCTCGACACCGTCGAGCTCGAGGCCGAATCGCTGGTGCCCGAGCTCGACCGCCTGGGCGACGCCGAGTCCGAGCTCGAGCTCGCCCGGTCGCGGTTCGGGGACGACTGGGCCAGCGGTGTCGCTGCGCCGAGTGGCAAGGCCTCCGAGATCCGCGGCGAGCTGGGCGCCCTACGCGCCGCGGTTGAACGAGCGGCCGGCGAACGCTCACGGCTCGAGCAGCGCCTGGCCACCCACGCCGCCGAGCTGGGCCCTATCGAACAGGAGCTCTCCCGCGTCGTGGCCGACCTCGCGGCCCTCGACGAGGTGGCCGTCGAACGCGGCCGAGCCGTCGACGACACCGACGCGGCGCGCGACGATGCAGAACGGGCGGTGGCCGACGCGCGCGGCGCGTACGCTGATGCCGACACCCAGCACAGCTCGTGGAACGCCCGAGCCGATGCACTCGCGATGGCTCTCGACGAGGCTCGTGCACGCGCCGGCGCGGCGCGCCTTCGCGATGTCCGCGGCGTGGTCGGCACCTTGCTCGACCTCGTCGAGGTCGATGAGGGGTGGGGGGCCGTGTTCGAGGCCGCGGCCGGCGAAGCCCTCGCCGCTGTCGTCGTCGACGGTGTCGACGCCGCCCGCACCGCGCTGGAAGCGCTGCGCCACGACAAGGTGAGCGGCGCGGTTCTGGCGCTCGGCGCCGCCCGGGTACGAGCCGAGGCGCCGCCCGTCGGTGAAGCGGTGCGCAGCCACGTCCGCTCGTCGAATCCCGCCGTCGATGCCCTGCTCGACGAGCTCATCGGCGGGGCGGTGGTGGTCGACGGTGATCTCTTCGCGGGCATCGACGTCGTGCTCGCGCATCCGGGCACCGTCGTCGTCACCCGCGAGGGCGACCGGCTCGGGTCGACCGGCTGGCGCGTCGGCGGCAATCGCGCCCAGGCCACCGGTGCGGCGCTCGAAGAGGCGCGGGGCCGTGCCACCGACGCGGCTGACCGGCGCATGG
>JANMVY010000511.1:0-3777 GCA_031393535.1 Actinomycetes bacterium
GTCCACTGCTGCGACGCGAGCCGGCACAACCCGCTCGGACGCCGCATCGAGCCGAACGGCCCTGTCATCGCCGACGACTCGCACCCCGATCGGTCCCGATTCGGACGGCACCGCCCAGTGGCGGCCTGCCCACTCGTCAACCATTGCCTCATCGACGTAGGGCACGTCGCGTTGCGCGACGTCCACTTCGAGCAACCGGTCGTGCCACATCGCCGCCGTCCACCCACCGACAACTACGACCGGATCATCGACCGCGGCCGCGACATCAGGCGCGTCGAACACGATCCGCCGGGCGCGCCGCCGGTACCTCGCGCGCAGGACCGCCGCGTTGACCTCCGGCGGATCGGATTCACCAAACAGCTCGCGCCATGCGACACGTGCTCGACGAGGAGGTCACCGTTCGCGATCGAGCGGTAGAACGCTGCTTCGGCCGTCGGGCCGAGCTGACGATCGATCAAGTACCCGGTTTCGGCGACAACGAGCGGCGTAGTGATCAAGGACGCCGTCGTCGTTTCGATTGCAGCACGCCCGATGTGCCGGGTCGTTGTCGGCGGCGGCGGCGAGAAGCACTCCAGTATCGATGATCAACACTGTGGTCAGCGACGCCCGAATCCTTCGGCCAGCATGTCATCGGCGTCGACTGCGCAACGGCCACTCGTTGACGCGCCGAGACTGACGAAACCGAGCTTGCGACGCTCCGGCGAGGCGTTCGCGGCGAACTCTTCCAAAAGCTCCTCCGGGGTGACTCCACGGCGATTCGCCTCGGCGGTGAACCGGTTCGCAAGCTCCTTTGCGGTCATGGCCATGCGAAAAGCTTACCTTGGCGCCGCCGGATTTTCGGAGCCGTCGTCGGGGCATACGCCGACGCCTCTCCAGCGATCTTCTGGTCGCAATCTGCCGCGAATTCTGCCGCGAAACTTCGCGGCAGAAGGCGATACTCGACGCGACGCCCTGGACCCTGCACCGACTCTGATCAGGTCAAACGTAACTGGACGCACACAACCACACGGCCTTTCAACGACTTTTAATCCCAAGGTGCCGGGTTCGAGCCCCGGGCGGCCCACTGAACGTTCGCCTGGCGGCCCATCGCGGCACCCGGCAGGCATGCGTCACACCAAGTAGTCTCTCCCCGTGCACACAGCGCCGCGCACCGCGTGCGTCATGGTCGCTCTTGCGGCCCTGGGTGCCGCGTGCGGCGGCGGAGGCGCAGGCAAGGGCCCTAATCTCACCGTAACCACGACGAGGGCAACCTCAGCCAGTGGTTCGACGGGCGTGGGCGTCAAGCCCACAACGAGCACCTCCACCACGGTGCCGGCGTCGCCGCCGACCGTGTTCACAACGACCCCGGCCGGTTCGGTGGCCGGCCCCGCAAAGTTGAGTGCCGCCACACCGGTGACGACTGCCGGCCTCGGTCCGCTCACCTTCGGGCTCACGGTGTCGGTCGCCGAAAGGGCGATCGGCACGCGCTTGTTGCCTGACACTGCGTTCGTCGCCGCGGCGCAATGCGTCGTCGTCAAACCGGAGAACGGCCCTGACGCGCTGTGGTTCACCCTGTCGAAGAACACCATCGAGCGGCTCGACGTGCGCCCACCATCAACGTTGAAGACTCGTTCGGGCGCCGGCGTGGCGAGCACCGAAGCCCAGCTGAAGACACTCTTCGCAGATCGGCTCACGGTCACCGCGAAGCCCCAGGGCAAGGCGGCGGTCTACACACCCCAAGACGCGGCCAACGCCGATTTCCGCATCATCTTCGAACTTGATCTCGCCGGCGCGGTCACGAGTTATCGCGCCGGACGTGTCGGTGTCGTGGAGCCGCTCACACCGTGTACTTGAGCAGTTCAGTTGCCATACCCCGGCGGAAGACCTGATCGGTAGTTGCTGCAGGTCACGGTGACCGCGCCGAGACCAGCGTCGGCGCCGAGGCGGGACCGTAGATCCAGGTTCTTCACGAACTGGATGGCGCCACCGCGGACCACGTCGTCCTGATAGACGAGGTCGATCGGTTCGTCGAGCGACGGCTCGTAGACGATCTCGTTGTTGCCGACCGTGACCGCGACGTACGGATCGCGGAAAAACGCCTGTACCAACGCCCGCGTCGAGCGCCCGGTGCCCGGCTCCGTACCGCTTCCGACGGCGACGACCGAGCCGGCGCCGGGCGCGTAGCACGTCATCGTGAACTCGTAGGTCGTGTCGCCGATCACGACCTTGCCGTTCATCGCAGTCGACGTCGGGCCTGGAAGTGAGGCGTCGAGTGACGGCTTCGAGGCGCCCCCGGCGCACGCGGCAACGAGCACCACGCACAACACACCGACGACCACCCCGACACGCCACACAGTGTCGGAGCCTATTGCGTACCGACCACCACCTCGGCTTCGGTGTTCGGTCGGTATGCAGAACGAGCCGTGGTCGACCGATCACGTCGACCACGGCTCGCAGGCGTTCGATCCGGGAGTCCAATCCGATCGAATGTGGCGGGGCCGGGGCACCGGATTGGCGGTGACTCGCTGACCCACTCGACTGGAACAACGCTCGAGCGGGTCAGAAGTCGCGCGATTCGGTGAACTTTTCGCGACCCGAGCCCGGAAATGGGCCGTTCGGCCTACCGCTGTGCACCCGGGGGTTCGCCTCGAACACCTGCGAGTTCCGAACATGCACGCAAGTGCCGTCGCTCGTCATCACTTCGATCGAGGCAGGGTGCATGGCCACCACCGTGCCCTTGAGGTCGGCCACCTCGATCTCGTCGCCAACCCGGAGCAAGCGGGGCAAGTACCGGCCGGTCACGAGCTCGCGACCGAGATCACGGCCCCCGAGCCCCACGAGCAGCGCGAACGCCGCCGCAAGCCCGAACAACATCGCACCGATCGCAATGTTGAGAATGGTGGTGTCTATGCCGAGCTGGCGGAGCGCGATCACCCCCGCTGCAAGGGTGATCACTACTCGCATCGATTCCGCGAGCTTGCCGCGCATGCGCATGGTCGAGTCGGCGAGCGTGCCCTTCACGTAGCCGGCCACCGCGTACGCCATGGCCCGCCCGGCGATGAGGATCAGCCCTGCGGCGAGCACATGGGGTGAGTACGCAAGAAGCCGCGCCGGGATGGGCCGCAACGTTTCGGGGCTCGTCACGCCGACAGCGACGACCACGCCGATGGCGGCGAAGAACAAGAACACGAAGATCGATGTGGCCCGCGCCGCATCCAGCACCTCGAGCCGCCCTTCCCGGCCCTTCACGATCGCGAGCCGCACGAGTGCGGCCCCGACCACTCCCGACAACAACCCGACGACGATCGCGCCGACGGCCCAAATCCATGGATCAATCATCAGAACCCTCCTCCAGATCGAGAATCACCTTCGTTGTCGACCAACCGGTCGCGAACAGATCGAAGAACGTGAGCAACGCGTCCTCGTTGCGCAAGCGGCGCTCGACACCGTTGACCGTTCGGTCCTCAATACCAGTCGGCGCGGCCATCGCCTGACCGATGTCGGCGACGAGTGTGTCGTCGAGGTGCGACAGGCCTTCGAGCGCGCCGAGGCACTGCTCGCAACCATCGACGTGACGGCCGACGCGGGTCGACGCTCCCGTCGAAAGCCACGCGTTGAGCGCCTCTTGGCCAGGATGGCGACCGAACCTCATTGCCAGTCCTCCAGTGCGCGCTTGAGGACCTGGCGGGCCCGGAACAACCGGGTCTTCACCGTCGACAACGGCAGGTCCATGGTCGTGGCTATGTCTTCGTAGCTGAGCCCGTCGATCTCGCGCAGCACGATCAGCGTCCGCGCGTC
>JANMVY010000519.1:0-3367 GCA_031393535.1 Actinomycetes bacterium
GCTGATCGGAAGCTCCGAGGCTGTGTCGCTCAGCTGGCAGATGAACCGCAACCGCGTGAGTGCCTGACGTGCCGAGCCGGCGTGGATTGTGGTGAACCCCTGAACCCCGCTCGACAATGTGAGCAACAAAGCGAGCGCTTCGCGGTCGCGCACCTCACCGACGATCGCGACATCAGGGGCCATGCGCAAGAACCCTGCGACGAGCCGACGCAGATCGATGGCGGGGCGATCAGCGCGCAACGCACGTGTTTGCATCCCGGCGACGTTCGCAAGCGGTACATCGGCCTCGAAGACCTCTTCCGCGATGACGACTCGCAGGCTCGGGTCGAGCTCGGCCGCACAACACGACAAGAGCGTGGTCTTGCCTGATCCGGGTGCGCCGGCGAAGACGATGCTGCGTCGCGCTCGTACGCATGCGGTGAGAAACGTTGCAACCTGACTGGTAATGGTGCCGGTGGCGACGAGTTGTTCGAGGTCGTGGAACGCGATGCCGGTGAACTTGCGGATGTTCACGATCAGGTGGCCGCCGCGTGCGATGTCGCCGTGCACGATGTGGAGCCGCGCCCCGTTGTCGAGTTGCGCGTCCTGCAGCCCTTCGCTCGGGTCGAGCTTGCGATGCGAGGTCGACGACTCGTCGAGGATCTTCGTCAGGGTGCGGACCACATGGTCGTCGTCATGAAAGCTCTCGTGGTGGTACCCACTGCGACCACGGTGTCGCTTCACGAATATCGCGTCAGGCGCGTTCACCATCACTTCCCACACGTCATCGTCATCCAACAGCGGACCGAGGGGGCCGTAGCCGGCCAGGTTCCGGATCGCGCGTTCGCCGAGCAGTTCGGGTTCGAGCAGGTCGAACGGCCGCGTGCCGCGACGGAAGTCGAGTTGCCAGTTGGCGATCTCGTCGCGCACGAGGTCGTGGAGTCTGTCGATCGCGTCGGGGGCGGCCATGTCGATAGACGCATGCTTGGCGCGCGCCTGCACGTTGCGCTCGATCTCCTCGAGCGGATCGAGTTCACGTCCGGCGCGCATCAGGCGGAGGCCTCGTCGTCGGCGCTGTCGCTCCAGTGTCCGAGCGATCCGGCGGCGATGCGCTGCGGTTCGCCGACCGACTCCGTGCGCGAGGGGCGATCGCGGGCGGCCTCGAGCAGTGCGGTGACGGCGTTGCCTAGCGGGCGGGTGAGCGCCGAAGGCAGGGGTGTGGCCCGGTTGATCGCGTGATCGAGCCCTCGGCGTTCATTGATGAACAACGGGTTCGCGAGCCGGGCCGCGTCGCTGGCGCCGATCGAGTCGGTGAGTTGCGCGAACGCGCGGCTCAGGTCTGCTCGATGCTTGGGTGATCGCCCGGCGCGGTTGACCACCGGAACGATGCGAGAAGGGTCGACGCCGTGGTCGGCGAGGCGGTGGACGCACCGCACGAGTGCGTGCATCCCCTTCGTGTCGGGCGAGCCGACGACGACCACGAGATCGGCCTGGCGCGTGCACGCACGCGCGAACGCGTTGCGGTCCTCCACGTCGAGCGAGCCCGTTCGTTCCTGCCCTTCCACATCGGGATCGATGTCGGCGACGGCGACGCGGAACGTGCGCAGCAACGCGTCGAGTGCGGCATCGAAGGCGCGTGGACGAATCGCGGTCCAGTCGCGGTGGCGTCGCAGCCCGAGGAGCAGGTGATATCCGCGATCGGCCACGGCGAAGGTGAGTGCCCGCACCTGGTCCGGTTCGAGCGCCCCGCTGCGAAATGCCTCGACGAGCTCCTGCACGCCCGGCACCACGTCGCGCGCGTCGTGGTACATCGCGAGGTCGGCGTCGAGCGCGAGATCAGCGAGCAGCACGAGGCCGAGGTTGCGTGCATCCTCGGCCAGCGCCTGAGCGAGCGCCATGGCCGCGGTCGACGCGCCCGCGCCGCGCGGCCCGGTGACCGCGACGAGCGATCCGCGCCAGCCGCCGTCGACCAAACCTGTCGGGTGTTCCGCGCGCAACTCGACCCTGCTGATAGGCGACGCGTGTGTCGCGAGCAGAGCGACCAACTCGGCGCGTGAGAACTGTGGGGACACCTGCGCCGCGGCGCCGAGCGCGACCCAGTCGCGTCGATCGTCGCCCACCACGATGACCGCCGCGCCGACGTCACGTGCGGCATCGAGAAGGTCACGATCGACCCCGGTTCGCTGGGCGTCGAGCAGGAGCGCGGAAACGGCGCGTCCGGTGCGCAAGCGGCCTCTGACCTCGTCGATCGACACGCACTTCACGAACTCGACCGGGATGGTGCCCGACGTGGACCAGCGGCTTACCTCGCCAAACCAACCGGCTCGCACGTGCGCGAGACCGAGCACCACAAAGCGTTCGCTGCTCACGACCCCGCCCTGGTGGCGGTGACCGTGCCGGCGGTCCCCTTGGGCCTGACATCGTCGACGGTGAACGTGGCGGGCAGGTCAGCGGCGGCGAGGGTGGCCCGCACGAGGGTCAACTCGGCGACCTGCGCGGCGTGGGCGGTCTCGACGACATCTTCGGGTTGGGTGAGCGCAAGGGTCACACGCGTCGCTCCCCGGGCCGTGAGCGAGCCGCCGGCCTCGCTGACCGCCAGCACGAGGGCGCGCTGCACGGTGACGATGGTGCGGGCGTCGCCGCTGCCGGCGTAGGTGGCGAGCACGGCAACGGCCTCGCCACGCCGCAGGCCGGTGGGCATGCGATCGCTCGGTACGGGGATCGTGAGCTCGTGGGCGGGCGGCAGGGCTGTGCCGTCGACGCTCGACGCGGTCGCGACCTCGGCGCGCTGGAGCAACTGCCCCGCGCCGAGTGGTGCGAGCGCCACTGCGCCGGCCACCCGTGCCGGGTCGGAGAAGGCGTTGTCGGCCACGGCGGGATCGAGCGTCATGGTCCGCATGGTCAGATCGGCGGCGGTGATGCGTTGGCCGGGGCCGACGGGTCGGACGAGCACCACATAGCTCGCGGCCGTGGTATCGCCCGGGCGGGTGGCCACCGCGAAACTGCCGACCCCGGCCACCACGACGAGAAGTGCGCCCACGACCGCACGCCCGTTGGGCAGCGTTCGGCGCCGCATCACAACCCGGCTGCCGAATGCCACGGTGGTCCGGGCGACCCTATCAGTCATGTCGAGTGTCATAAATGCCTATCGTGATCTTTCCTGTGGCCCCGCGTAAGAGGTATCCGTATGTTCGGGTATGCGCAAGTAATTTTCAATATTTCTCGTTCAACATTACGTTCTGCCCCCAGGGTGCTGCTATAGGCTCGTTGGCATGTCGTTCGACGATGTCCAATGGATGAGCACGGCTGACGCCGCCAAGCGGCTCGGCATCACCCCACGCACGCTGTATCGCTTCATCGACGAGGGACAGCTGCCCGCATATCGATT
>JANMVY010000556.1:0-4703 GCA_031393535.1 Actinomycetes bacterium
AAGAAGAAGAAGTAGCTCGACCGAGCTCGACGATGGCCCCCGTCTCCCCGGCGGGGGCCATCGTCGTTTTCGATAGCCTCGGCCAACAAGAGTGCGCAGTTCATTTACACGATGCGGAAGGTCACCCGGTTCTACCCGCCCGATCGCGAGGTGTTGAAGGACATCACCCTTGCGTTCTATCCGGGCGCGAAAATCGGGGTGATCGGCGCGAACGGTTCAGGAAAGTCGTCGCTTCTGCGGATCATGGCCGGCACCGACGATGGCTACACCGGCGACGCGCAGCTCACGCGCGGATTCACCGTGGGCCTGCTCGAGCAGGAGCCGAAGCTCGACGACTCGAAGGACGTGATGGGTAACGTCATGGACGGGGTCGGCGAAGTCGCCGCGCTGCTCCAGCGCTACGACGCGGTCCTCGCGAAATGGGCCGAGCCTGATGTCGACTATGACAAGCTCGGCGCGGAGCAGGCCGACCTCGAGAGCAAGATCGAGGCCGCCGGAGCGTGGGACCTCCAACGCACGATCGAGATCGCAATGGACGCGTTGCGACTCCCGCCGCCCGACGCGCCGGTTGCTCAGCTCTCGGGTGGAGAGCGCCGCCGCGTCGGACTGTGTCGCCTGCTGTTGTCGAAGCCAGATTTGCTCCTGCTCGACGAGCCCACCAACCATCTCGATGCCGAGTCAGTGGCCTGGCTCGAGCGCACGTTGCAGGAGTACCCCGGCACTGTGGTGGCCATCACCCACGACCGCTACTTCCTCGACAACGTCGCGAAATGGATCCTCGAGCTCGACCACGGCAAGGGCTATCCGTTCGAGGGCAACTACTCGGGCTGGCTCGAGCAGAAGTCGCAGCGCCTCGCGCAGGAGGACCGGGCCGACTCATCGCGCAGGCGCACGCTCGAGCGCGAGCTCGAATGGGTGCGCCTCGCGCCGAAGGCTCGCCAGGCAAAAGGAAAAGCCCGGCTCGCCGCGTACGAGAAGTTGCTCGAGGA
Organism: Actinomycetes bacterium; assembly: GCA_031393535.1. Classification (GTDB taxonomy): domain Bacteria; phylum Actinomycetota; class Acidimicrobiia; order Acidimicrobiales; family WLNW01; genus WLNW01. The sequence continues at coordinate 990 of JANMVY010000556.1, forward strand.
GTCGAAGGCCGCCGATGGTCGCGCCGACAAGCTCGTCCTGCAGATCCCGGCGAACGAGCGCCTCGGCGATCAGGTCATCGAGTTCCAGCACGTGTCGAAGGGGTACGGCGACCGACTCCTCATCGACGACCTCACGTTCAGCCTGCCGCGTGCCGGCATCGTCGGAGTCATCGGTGCGAACGGCGCCGGCAAGACCACGCTCTTCCGCATGATCATCGACGCCGCCGATGCCGTGGGTGACACGATCACCGCCCCCGACTCGGGCGCCATCACGGTGGGCCCAACCGTGCAGTTGGCGTACGTCGATCAGTCACGCGACACGCTCGATGCCGACCGCACCGCCTACGAGGAGATCACCGACGGGCGCGACACCGTGATGCTCGGCACGCGCGAGATGAACGGACGCGCGTACGTCGCATCGTTCAACTTCCGCGGCTCCGATCAACAAAAGCGGGTCGGCGATCTTTCGGGCGGCGAGCGCAACCGGGTTCACCTCGCGAAGATGCTCCGGCGCGGCGGCAATGTGTTGCTGCTCGACGAACCCACCAACGATCTCGACGTCGACACACTGCGCGCCCTCGAGGACTCACTCGAGGCGTTCCCCGGCTGTGCGGTGGTCATCAGCCACGACCGATGGTTCCTCGATCGCATCGCGACACACGTGCTCGCTTTCGAGGGCGATTCCGCGGTGCGATGGTTCGAGGGAAACTTCTCGGACTACGAGGCCTGGCGTCGCAAGGAGTTCGGGGCAGAGGCCACCCAGCCGCACCGCATCAAGTACAAGCCACTCACCCGGAGCTGACGTGTCCGCCGACGACGCCCGCCTGCGAACCGTGTCGACGCGTTTCGTCCGCGCCGCCGTGTTCCTCGTCGGCGCCGGCGGTATCGCGGGCATGATCGCCGGCTCCATCGCAGACAACAACGGCGTCGCGATCACCTTCGGACTCGTGGTCGTCGCGGCGGCGCTGGTGCTCGTCGTCGCGACCGCCATCAACCCAGCGCGACCAATCGGCACCTACGACGAAACCGTCGCAGCATCGGTCGAGTCACGCGTGCAGAGCCTCGTCGATGCCGGGGCCGACGAGACTCTGGTCCGTGCGCTCGTTCGCGACGCGGTGACACTCGGCCGCACCGCCGGCTGACGAACCCGCCGAAGATGCGCCGAGGGGTGCACATCGATGACGCACACACCTGTCGGCGAATCGACGAACGATGGGCCGTTCGGATCAATTCGCCGGGTACATGAGCGTTCCGTCCTAACCCGGTCGGCTGGTCGGCCGATCTTCCTCGCATGACCGGGACTGTCGCGACGAAGAAGCGTTCGAAGTTCACGAGCCGCGCCGCACTGCGGTTCATCGAACCCGGCAGCAGCGTCGACTGCGCTTCATGCGGCCAGCGCGTGAAGTTCCAGGCACGGCTGCGGCCGCAACAGGTGATCTGCAACGTCTACGACGACGGCGTATGGGACCGTGTCGAGCACTTCCACGCTGAGTGCTACGAGACCGCCGAGTCGCCTTACGGTGAACCGACGGTCACCGCGAACGGTCGCGCGAGCTGACGCGTTCGTCGTAGGTGGCGAGAACCAGCGCAGCGAGGGCGGCCGCGTCGCCCTGGCCCGGGCGCAGGACCAGATCGGGCTCGACCGGCGCCTCGTAGGGATCGTCGATGCCCGTGAAGTTCGTGAGCTTGCCCGCTCGTGCCAGCGTGTAGAGACCCTTCGGGTCGCGCCGCTCACATTCGGCGAGCGGCGTGTCGACGAAGACTTCGACGAACACGAGTGCAGCCGCGTCGTGTATGGCGCGGGCCCGCTCGCGATCGACGCGGTAGGGACTGACGAGTGGCACCAGTGCAACCGTGCCCGCATCTGCGAACAACCGGGCCACCTCGCCGACCCGGCGCACGTTCTCCGTGCGGCTCACGGCATCGAAGCCGAGATCGACGTTGAGACCGTGGCGGAGGTTGTCTCCGTCGAGCAGGTAGGTCGGCTGACCACGCGCCAGGAGCAACCGCTCGACCTCGGCGGCGATGGTCGACTTGCCCGAACCCGACAGGCCGGTGAACCAGATCGTGGCCCCGCGGATGGCGAGCGCCGCCCATCGTTGCGAGCGGGGCACGAGCGGCTCGTGCCACACGACGTTTTCGGGGGGGCTCACCTCAGCTCGCCGGGCCGATGATCATGCCGGCGCCCACGGTGGCCATGGTGACCTCGTCGACGAGGATGAAGCTACCGGTGCTGCGATTGCGGCGGTACTCGTCGAAGAACAGCGGCTGCGTGGTGCGCAGCGTGACTCGGCCGATGTCGTTCAATGCGAGGTGGTCGGCGGACTCGTCGCGATGCAGCGTGTTGACGTCGAGGCGGTACTGGAGGTCCTTCACCAAGGCGCGGGCCGAGCGTGTGGTGTGCTTGATCGAGAGCTTGGCGCCCTGGGTGAGAGCGGACTTCTCGCTCATCCAACACACCATTGCCTCGATGTCTTGACCGATGTGGGGCTGATTGTGCGGGCGGCACAGCATGTCGCCACGCGAGACGTCGAGGTTGTCGGCGAGACGGACCGTGACCGACATCGGGGGGAACGCCTCGACGACGGGTCCGTCGAAGGTGTCGATCGCCTCGATCGTCGAGGTGAAGCCGGACGGCAGCACGATCACCGGGTCGCCGGGCTTCAAGACGCCGCCCGCGACCGTGCCCGCGAACCCGCGGTAGTCATGGAACTCGTCGTTGTAGGGCCGCAACACGTACTGCACCGGGAAGCGCGCGTCGATGAGGTTCCGGTCGCTCGCGATGTGCACCTCCTCGAGGTGGTGCAACAGCGACGGCCCCTGGTACCAAGGCGTGTTCGGTGAGCGCTCGACCACGTTGTCGCCGTGCAACGCGGACACCGGGACGAACGTGAGGTCGCTCACGTCGAGCTTCATCGCGAAGTCACGGAACTGCGCCTTCACCGTCTCGAAGGCCCCTTCGTCGTAGCCGACGAGGTCCATCTTGTTCACGCACACCACGATGTGCGGGATACGCAGAAGCGTCGAGATGAAGGCGTGACGCCGTGACTGCTCGACCACGCCGTTGCGTACGTCGACGAGGACAAGCGCGAGGTCGGCGGTTGATGCACCGGTGACCATGTTGCGCGTGTACTGGATGTGCCCCGGGGTGTCGGCGATGATGAACTTCCGCTTCGGCGTGGCGAAGTAGCGGTAGGCCACGTCGATCGTTATGCCCTGCTCGCGTTCGGCGCGCAGGCCATCGGTGAGCAGCGCCAGGTTGACGTACTCCGAACCCATCTGGATCGACGTGCGTTCGACGGCTTCGAGCTGGTCCTGGAAGATCGACTTGGTGTCGTACAGCAGTCGGCCGATCAGGGTCGACTTTCCGTCGTCGACGCTGCCGGCGGTGGCGAACCGGAGGAGCTCCATCAGAAGTAGCCCTCCTTCTTGCGATCTTCCATGCCGGCCTCGCTGATGCGATCGTCCGCGCGTGTCGCGCCTCGTTCGGTGATGCGGGTGACCGAGATCTCGGCGATGACCTTTTCGATCGTGTCCGCTCCCGAGTCGACGGCACCGGTACACGAGGCGTCACCGACGGTGCGGAAGCGCACCTGACGCTCGACGATTGTCTCGTGTGCGAGCAACGTGACGTAGGGCGTGTCGGCGATCCACATGCCGTCACGCTCGAACACGCGCCGCTGGTGCGCGTAGTAGATCGATGGCAACTCGATG
>JANMVY010000564.1:0-1824 GCA_031393535.1 Actinomycetes bacterium
CGCCAAGGCGATGGCGGGTCCATCGTGAACCTCGGCTCGTTCGCCGCGGTCCGCATCGGGTCGGGGCCACCGGCGTTCAGCGCGGCGAAAGCGGGGGCCGAGGCGCTGACCAAGCTGTTCGCGAAGGAGCTCGCCCCGCACGCGATCCGGGTCAACATGGTCCATCCGCTCTGCGTCGACGCAGGGGCCGGTCCGATGAACCCGGGCCTCGCTCGCAACGCCGAGGCGACCGGCCGCAGCCCCGATCAGTGGATGCGCGACATGGTGCCGATGGGTCGGTATCAGTCGCCTGACGAGGTCGCGTCGGTGGTGGCGTTCCTGTGCGGGCCCGGCGCGACCTTCACGAGTGGTCAGGCGTTCTCGATCTCCGGCGGGGCGTGCTGAGCGGGCCGGGGGCCGCCGCACTTCGTCATGACTTGGTAACGCCGGGTCAGGCGGTTGACCCATTTCTTGGGCCATCCGCCCCAGTGAACGTGACGATTCGCCGACCTTCTTGACAATTTGGTTACGAAGGTGAAGGATAATCTTCGTGGAAATTCGTCCGCCAATGCCGTTCCCGGTCACCCGTTTCGAGCGTGTCCGGTTCGACGCGGATGTCGACGAGTGGGCGTGGGCCATGCGACTCGAAGAAGAGCTCGACTACGACCTGTTCGCCCGCGACGTCGCGGCGACCCGCCGCCAGCGCATGGTCGGCCCCGTGCGGTTGGTGGCGTTCGTCACGATCGTGTGCAGCGTCGCCGCGGTCGTCCGGGTCGGTGTCGACTACGGGCTCGGTTTGGGGTTGGTCGGCGCGTGGGCGATGCCCGTCGTGGTGCTCGGCATCGTCCTCACGGTCGAGAAGGTGCTCCTCCGCTTCTCGCGCTGATGTCGCCGGGTCGTCGCGATCGCCGGGATCGCCGGGATCGCCGGGATCGCCGGGATCGCCGGGATCGCCGGGATCGCCGGGATCGTCGGGATCGTCGGGATCGTCGCGATCACTGCTGCCCGCGGTTCGACGGATCGCGTGGCAGGCGGCCAGACTCTCGCGATGAGGATTGGCTACAGCGACGATCACGAGGCGCTTCGCCAGGATCTCCGCGCGTATTACGTGCAGCTGCTCACGCCTGTGGTCCGCGCGGCGGTCGCGAGCGACCACGGCATCGGCCCTCACCAGCGCGACGTGGTGCGCCAAATGGGGGGCGACGGCCTGTTGGGTCAGGGCTGGCCGGTCGAGTACGGCGGCAAGGGCCACGGCCCGCTCGAGCAGTTCGTGTTCTTCGACGAGTCGATGCGCGCCGGTGCGCCCGTGCCGATGCTCACGATCAACACTGTCGGCCCGACGATCATGGCGTACGGCACCGATGCGCAAAAGGACTACTTCCTCCCGAAGATCCTCGCCGGCGAGGTGCATTTCTGCATCGGCTACAGCGAGCCGGCGGCGGGTAGCGACCTTGCGGCGCTCACCACGCGTGCCGAACGCGACGGTGACGAGTACGTGATCAACGGCGCCAAGATGTGGACCTCGCTCGCGAGTGACGCCGACTGGTGCTGGCTCGCGGTGCGGACCAACCCCGAGGTCGCCAAGCACAAGGGCATCTCGATGTTGCTCGTCGACATGAAGAACACGCCGGGCATCACGACGGTGCCGCTCGATCTGCTGCCGGGCCACGACATCTGCCAGGTGTTCTTCGACGACGCACGGGTGCCCGTGGCCAATCGGGTCGGCGAGGAGAACGGGGGCTGGCGGCTCATCACCAACCAGCTCAACCATGAACGGGTCACGCTGTGCAGTTCGGGCATGATCGAGAAGTACATCGACGAAACCCGCGACTGGTCGCGCGCCAC
>JANMVY010000567.1:0-6153 GCA_031393535.1 Actinomycetes bacterium
GCAGAAGCGTCGTATGTCCGCCGCGGTGATCCCGTTCGCGATCTTGTTGGTCGTCGTGGTCATGGTCGTGCCGTTGCCCGCAGTGCTGATCGACATGCTCCTCGCGCTCAACCTGAGCGTCGCGATCATGATCCTGCTCACGTCGATGCTCGTGCGCGAACCGCTCGAGTTCTCGGTGTTCCCGTCGTTGTTGCTCGTCACGACGATGTTCCGCCTCGCGCTGGCGGTGTCGACCACGCGGCTGATCCTCAGCAAGGGCGAGGGCGGCAGGGTCATCCACGCGTTCGGCAGCATCGTGGTGTCGGGCAACCTCGTCATCGGTCTCGTCATCTTCATCATCCTCATCGTGATCCAGTTCGCCGTGGTGACGAGCGGCGCCGGGCGTGTGGCCGAGGTCGGCGCACGGTTCACCCTCGACGCGATGCCGGGCAAGCAGATGGCGATCGACGCCGATCTGAACGCCGGCCTCATCACCGAGAGCGAAGCACGCCGCCGCCGCCAGCACGTGTCGCGTGAGGCGGACTTCTACGGTTCGATGGACGGCGCGTCGAAGTTCATCAAGGGCGACGCCATCGCCGCGGTCGTGATCGTGCTCGTGAACCTCTTCGGTGGCATGGCCGTCGGCGTGTTGCAACAGGGGCTCTCGGTCAGCGACGCCATCAGCAGGTACTCGTTGTTGTCCGTTGGCGACGGTCTGGTCAGCCAGATCCCTGCACTGTTGATCTCCGTTGCGTCGGGCGTCATCGTGACCCGCTCGACAACCGACGAGGAGGGCGGCCTCGGCGTCGACCTCGCAACCCAGCTCTTCCGGAACAAGCGCGTGCTTGCCATCTCGGCCGCCTCGATCGCCGCACTCGGCATGCTGCCCGGGTTACCGAAGCTGCCGTTCTTTTTCTTCGCGATGGTGCTGATGGTTGCTCGCTCGCGGGTGACCGATCTGCCTTCGGTCGAAGAGGATGTCGCTGACACAGTGACTCCGAGCGAGGACGAAGTGGGTCTCGACCTCCGTGTCGAGGCGCTCGAGCTCGACCTGTCGCTCGATCTCCTCGATCTTGTCGACCCCGCGCACGGCGCCACGTTGCTCGATCGGGTCAAGGCGCTGCGGCGGACCCTGGCCCTCGAGCTCGGCCTGGTCGTACCGCTCGTGCGCACTCGGGACAATGTGCTGCTCACGCCGACGAACTACTCGATCCGGGTGAACGGCGTGGAGACCGGACGCGGCGAGGCGCCAGTCGGTCAAGTGATGGTGCTCGCCGGTGACGGCGATCAATCGATCGTGGGAAAGCCCACCACCGAGCCCGTGTTCGGGCTGCCCGCGTTCTGGGTACCCGAGGCTGCGGCGGACCACTACCGAGCGCGGGGCGCGACTGTCGTCGACCGCAGTTCGGTGATCGTGACCCACCTCGCCGAGATCGTGCGCCGCAACGCCGCAAGCCTGCTGTCGCGCCAAGATGCGCATCGCATGGTGGAGGCGGTACGCACCGTCGCTCCCGTGGTGGCCGAGGCGATCGGGAACGCGGGAGTGTCACTCGCCGACGTCCACGATGTCTTGTGCTCGCTGCTCGCCGAAGGCGTGCCGATTCGTGATCTCGTGCGCATCCTCGAGGCGTTGACCGCCAAGCCGCGCGACGTGCGCGATCACGACTCGATGGTCGAATGCGCACGGCAATCGGTCGCGGGCGCGATCTGCGCCCAACACGCGCCGGGCAATCAACTACGGGCGATCACCTTCGAGCCGGGCTTGGAGTTCACACTGCTCCAGAGTCGACGCACGGGCGAGAACGGCTGGTTCTTCGACCTCGACGGCTTACGCATGGAGCAACTCCTTCGCGGGCTGTCCGAGGCCATCATTCGCTCGCAGTCGAGCGGAAGTCGCCCGGTGATCGTGTGTGCACCGGCGATCCGCCCAGTGGTCCGCCGCCTCACCGGTGGGGGCCCCGGGAGCCCGGCAGTTCTTTCGTACAACGAGCTCGTACCGTCGGTGACGGTCGAATCTGTGGAGGTGATCGACATTGGCCGAGTTGACGCAACGATTTAGCGGCCGCTCGCTCGAAGAGGCGATCGGCAAAGCGACCGGTGCCTTCGGGAGCGGAGCGGAGATCTTGGAGGCGAAGCATGTCCGCCGCGGCGGTGTCTTCGGAATGCTCCAAAGTGAGAGCTACGAGGTCATCGCGCGACCGCGGCTCACACCCCCGAGCGCCGCAGCGCCGCGTCGCGACACGAGCTTCGACCATGAGCTCCGCAGCATGATCGACGAGGTCGACCTGCGCGAGCAACGTCAGGTGCTCACCCAAGCACCGCCCCGCTCTGCTCAGTCGGCAGCCCCTCGACGCAAGGCACAGAGCGAGCCCGCAGGCTCGGCGCGTCGGCGCGTAGCGAATCGATTCACCGAGGACGACCTGCGACCCTTGCCGCCCGAGCCGGCACGAGTCGCAACCGCGCGGGTGGCGTCGGCCGGCCGGCCGGTTGCGCCGGTTCGCGCTGGCGTAGCCCGCGTCGAATCGACCGGCGAACGACACCTCGCGAAAGCGCTCACGCCACCGTCGGCTCGCGCCGCCGTCGACGAGTTGTTGCCGCCGCCCCCGGCCATGAGACGGTCCCGCGATGACGCGACGATCGACCTGCGCGAGTCGCAGGCCGCAGGACCGGCGTGGAGCTCGCACAACCTGCGCGAGATGGGTGTGCCCGAGGCAGTGCTCGAGCTGATGCCGACGGCATCGCTCGACAGCGATGTCGCATGGACTGTCGCGCTTGAGGCAGCGATACGGGCACGCCTGCCGCTCACCCCGACAGTGCCGCTCGCGGTGCACGGCTACGGCGACAACGCCGCGGTGAAGATGCTCGAGTCGACGTTGAACGGCTATGCAATGGGTGACCTGCACCTGCTCGACCGTGTCGTGCCGGCCACGGCGTTCGAGCTGACCTTGGCGATTCGCGCATGTTTGTCGCGCTGAAGCATCGCTTCCTCGCGATCATCGCGACGGCTCTGCTCGGCGTCATCGCGGTGACGCTGCTGCGCGGCAACATCGCCGTCGATCAAGCCGCGATCCGCGCCCTGATCCTCGTGGTCGTGGTCGCGTGCATCGACCGCTGTGTCATGCCGTTCGTGATGTTGGCGATCGGCGGCGCACCGCAACAGGCGGCGGCGCCGGTGCCCGCGGATACGTTGAACTCGCGCCCATCGGACACCTGAAGGAACGGCGCCTGGTTCACGCCGGGCGAGTAGACCGGAAGGTGGACGTCGCCGCGGCGGGTGGCTCGACGTGGCGTCTGTCGATGCCGGCCGCAATGGCGACGCCGACCGCGAGGACGATCAGACCGCACAGGCCGATGACCCCGCGGGCGCTTTTCGCGATGTGCTCGTCGAGCAGGATGATGCCCGCGATGAGCGCGGCGATCGGCTCGGCCGCGATGAGGGCCGAGAGTCCTGTGCTGATGGTGCCGATCTGGAAACCTCGTTGTGCGAACACGTTGCCGATGATGCCCATGGCGACGAAACCGCCGATGGCCGCGATCGCGCCGATTTGTGTGCCGTGATGGCGGATCGCGATGGACCCGATTTTCAGGAACGCCGAACCGGTCGCGAAACATGCCCCCGCGACGGTTCCGAGGATCAGCGCACGGCTCGCCGTGATCCGCCGAGCGTGTTCGGAGCGGATGGCGACCAGTGCGATCAACGCGAACGCCGCGAGCACTGCGGCCAGTTCGATCCATCGGGTGAGCGATGGGCTTTTGGCATCGGGGTTGGCGTGAGCGATTCGTCCGATCATGAACACGCCGATCACGACGATCGCAGAGCCGATGACTTCGCGCCGACGCGGGAGACGTTTGTCCATTGCGGCGCTCAGGCTGATCGCGGCGATGACCCCGCACGCGACGACGCTTTGCACTACGACGAGCGAGCCCACCCGCAGCGCGAGTGCCTGCAGGACGACAGCCGTGGTATCGGCGACCCGACCCATGAGCCACATCCGATTGCGAAGGAGTCGTAGCGCGAGTCGTATGGGCCCGACGCCGGCGAGTGGCACGGCATGGGCGGCCCGGTGCTGGAGCGCGCTGGCCACGCCGAAGCCGAGCGCGGCGCTGGACGCGAGGACGTATTCGTTCATCGCAGCTGTTTCGGGTGAATCAGGTCGAGGATCGAATCGATGGGATCGCGGTCGAACATCGCGGTGACCGCAGCCAGCTGCCGACGTCGCTCGGGAGTGTCGGTCGCGAGCCGGTTGACTGCGGCACACAGTTCGTGGTGGTTGTTCGGCGCGGTGGTCACCCCGGCCCGGACCATGGTACGGACGTTGTCGCGCCCGTGCCCCGGAATCGGGTCGAAGCTGATCACGGGGACACCTGACGCGAACGCTTCGAGCGAACTGAGCCCGCCGGCGTTCTCGACGACGACGTCAGCGGCCGCCACGTACAGCGGCATCGCGTCGGTCCATCCGAGGACAGTTCCGTGTGCGGCTGCGTCGAGGCGGGCTTTGAGCGACCGATCGCGTCCGCAGGCGGCGACGACGTGGAATCGTCCGTCTCGGGCGAGCGCTTCGACGACGGCCGGGAGGTTGGCTCCGATGCCCCACGAACCGCACACGACGAGCACCACGCATTCGTCGGGCGCGAAGCCGAGTTCGTGGCGGGCGATGTCGCGGGGGACTATGTCAGCCTGGTATGCGGGGTTCACCGCCGGACCCGGCGCGTCGACCGGGCCTGGCACATAGCGTCGGGTGTCCTCGGCGGCAGTCGGATGTACGGCAAGGTGCAAGTCGATTGCCGGGTGGACGGTTCGGGGATGCACGCCGAAGTCGGTCAAGTACGCGACTGTCGGCACGTCGATGCGGCCTTCTTCGCGCAAGCGGCCGATGACCAGGGTCGCGAACGAATACGTCGACACGATCACATCGGGCTTCGATGTCCGAATCCACGCGAGCGAGCGTCGGCCGGCGAGGGCGCGTTCGAAGCGCACGAAGGGACTCCACAGCGCGGGGTACCGATAGAACAGCTGATATGAGCTCTCGTAGCTCTCCGGCCAACGGCGCAATTGTGTGACGTAGAAGCGCTCCCACAACCGGGCCAATGAGCGCGGGAACGCATCGAGGAAGTCGACGACCTGCGCGTCGTGCCCCCGATCACGGGCGCGTCGGGCCAGCTCGTGCGCAGCACCGTCATGGCCCGCGCCCATGCGAGCCGAGAAGATCAAGAGACCCGACATGAGTGATCCTCCCCGGTTCGCCTGACGACGTCGGGCGACGCGCGCACATGGCGACGACTGACTGGGAGATGATAGGACCCTTCCTGCGTCGCGGCCGCTACCCGACGGCTGCCCCGATCACGACGCGCATGATCGGCCGCGCTGGTCGCTGCGCCTGCGACGAGCGCCGCCGCTGGCAAGGGCACCGGTCCCGCCGACCGCGAACGAACCGGCCGAACTGACCCCGGCCTCGAACGCGTGGGGTTGCGTGGTCACTGCATGACGAACGAGGTGAACAGCACGCGGACGACCTTCTTGCCATTGAACGCCTCGCGGACCTTCTCGGAGAGCTCGGTCTTCAGTTCGGTCTTGGCCCCGGGCTTGCTGAGCTCGTCGGGCGTCTTTTCCGAGAGCACGTCGACGAGCACATCGGAGGCAAAGGGGATCTCCTCGGCGAATGACTTCGGATCCACACCTTTTTCGAGCACCAGCGCGGTCCCGATGCGCAGGTAGTGCCGCTCGCTTCCGGCGAGGTTGAGCACGAGCTCGGGGACGGTGACGATGGACCCTTCTTCGACCGGCTTTTCGACCGCGGCCGCGCTTACGCCGCTGGCCACGATGGTCGCCGGCTTCGGTGCGAGCACGTACTTGTAGCCGGCGACGACGGCGATGATGACCAGCACCGGCTTGAGCTTTGCGCCCATGCTCTTCTTCGCCTCGTCGTCGGCGCCCTTCTTCTTCTTGGCAGCCATGATCAGTCGTTCCGTCGTTTCTCGTCGAGAAGGTGGACCGACGCTTCGGCCTGTTGCAGGGGGCGGCCCGTGCGGTCAACGGGGTCGCCACCGTGCAGCACCGCGCTGCGGTACTGCACGGTTCGGGCCACGATGTCGTCGGGCGATTCCTCGACCATGTACTTGCGGCCATCGATCATCGTGATGACCGTGTCGGGTGTGTGCTCGACACACTCGATC
>JANMVY010000598.1:0-3295 GCA_031393535.1 Actinomycetes bacterium
CGGGCCTTCAAGAAGAAGGGCATCGACATCTTCACCGGCATCGGTGTGCACGGCCACACGCCGGGCGACACCACCACCACGGTGCACTACGGCGATGACAAGTCGCTCGAGGTCGAACTGGTCTGCGTGTCGGTCGGTCGCAACCCGTTCACCGAAGTGCTGGCCGACGGCACCGGTGTCGAACGCACCGATCGCGGGCATTTCGTGGTCGATGAGTATTGCCGCACGACGGCGCCCGGTGTGTACGCGATCGGCGATTGCATTGCGACACCCGCACTTGCGCATGTCGGTTTCGCCGAAGCGATTTTCGTCGTGCAACAAGTGCTCGGCGAGTCTCCGTCACCCATCGACTATGCCAAGGTACCGTGGGCGATCTACTGCAACCCCGAGGTCGCGTTCGCGGGGTACACCGAGGAGGCCGCCCGCGCCGCGGGCTACGACATCGTCGTCGGGAAGCACCGCTTTCTCGGGAACAGCCGGGCGATGATCGTCGGCGAAACCGAAGGATTGGTCAAGGTCATCGCGGAGAAGCAGGCTGACGGCACCGCCGGCCGCCTGCTCGGTGTACACCTCGTCGGTCCATGGGTCACCGAGCAACTCGGCCAGGCGTACCTGGCCGTCAACTGGGAGGCGACCGTCGCCGAGGTCGCAACCTTCATCCAGCCTCATCCTTCATTGAGCGAGTTGTTCGGTGAGACCGTGCTCTCGCTCACCGGCCGCTCGTTGCACGGCTGATGTCACAGAGAAAGCAGACCTCTTGATGGCTGACATCCGCATGCCCCAACTCGGTGAGACAGTCACCGAGGGCACCATCACGAAATGGTTCAAGCAGATCGGCGACACGGTCCGCGAGGACGAGGTGCTGTTCGAGGTATCGACCGACAAGGTCGACACTGAGGTGCCGTCACCCGCCTCGGGCATCGTGACCGAGATCCTCGTGATCGAAGGTGCAACAGTCGACGTGGGCACCGTGATAGCCCGCGTCGACGCCCCGACCATTGCCCCACCGACCGACCCGCCGACTGAGCCGGCTGTGCCTGCGCCTGAGCCGACTGCGCCGACTGCGCCGACTGCGCCGACTGCGCCTGAGCCGACTGCGCCGACTGCGCCGACTGCGCCGACTGCGCCGACTGCGCCGACTGCGCCTGAGCCGGCTGTGCCTGCGCCGACCGCTTTTTCCGGCGCGGCTCCCGCAGAGGGTGGCGCAGTGTTGTCGCCCGTCGTGCGGCGGCTCATCGCCGAACACGGGCTCGACCCGACGAGCATCATCGGCACCGGTCTCGGAGGTCGCATCACACGCGCCGACGTCGAGGCACGCATCGCCACAGCCCGACCTACGCCCACGATCGCCCCGGCGGCCGCGCCCGCGTCCGACGCACCGATATCCGTTGCGGCTCCGATCACCCCACAGGTGACACTCGCGCGTACGTCGGCGACTCCGGCCCGGTCGGCTACCGATGGCGATCTCCGCGAGCCGCTGAACCGTATCCGGCGCCTCACGGGTGACTACATGGTGGCGTCGAAGTCGACGTCACCCCACGTGCTCACCGCGATCGAGGTCGACTACGAGCGCATCGAACGCGTACGCCGCGCGCACCGCGACACCTGGAAGGCGAGCGAGGGCTTCTCGCTCACCTACTTGCCGTTCATCGCGCGGGCGTTGTCGTCCGCGCTGCGCGAGTACCCCTACCTCAATGCCTCGGTCGGCGAGGGCGAGCTCATCGTCCACCAGGGCACGAACCTGGCGATCGCAGTCGACATCAACTTCGAGGGTCTGCTCGCGCCGGTCATCCACGACCTCGACAGCTTGCGTCTCCGCGCGATTGCCCGCGAGATCGTCGACCTCGCCGGGCGCGCGCGTTCGAAGCAGCTCACCGCGGACGACATCGTCGGTGGCACGTTCACCATCACGAACGCGGGTCAGTACGGGACCTTGATGCAGTTCCCGATCATCAACCAGCCACAGGTCGCGATCTTGAGCACCGACGGTGTCGCTCGCAAGCCGGTCGTGATCACCGACGTCCAGGGCAACGAGTCGATCGGCATCCACAGCGTCGGTGTGCTCGCGCTCGCGTGGGATCACCGCGCGTTCGACGGTGCGTACGCCGCGGCGTTCCTGAATCGATTGCGCGAGATCCTCGAGACCCACGACTGGGAAGCTGAGCTGGCGTGACCGCCGGCGCCGAGCCGCTGCGCGTGCGCTGGCTCGGCCAGGTGCGTTACCGCGACGCGCTCGCGCTGCAGCGTGGCCTGTTCTCGTCGGCAGACGACTACTTGCTGCTGCTCGAACACTCGCACGTGTTCACGCTGGGCGTTCACGCGGATCTGGCGCACGTGCTGGTCGACCCGGCGAGCGTGGGCGCCGATCTCGTCGAGGCCGATCGTGGTGGTGATGTCACCTACCACGGTCCTGGCCAGCTCGTCGGCTATCCCGTTCTCTCGGTCGCGGGAAAGCGCGGCGGTGGCATGGCCGACACGGTCGCATACGTGCGGTCGGTCGAGCAGCTCGTCATCGACACGTTGGCCGACATCGGCATGCCGGGCGCCGGCCGCATGCACGACTATCCCGGCGTGTGGATCGACGCCGATGGGTCACGCCCCCGCAAGATCGCCGCCATCGGGGTGAAGCTCACCCGAGGTCGCTCGATGCACGGATTCGCGCTGAACGTCGCGCCCGACATGGCGTACTTCGACCACATCGTGCCGTGTGGCATCGCGGACTATCCGGTCACCTCACTCGCCGAGGAAGGTATCGAAGTCCCGATGCGCGACGTCGTCGATGCAGTGGTTGCGCGCGCTTCGACGCTGTGGCAACGCGCGATCGACCGGGCCGATGTCGCGTGGCGTGTCCGCCCGCACGATCTCAGTGCGTTTACCCGCGGCGAGAGCACGGGCGCGCGTGGTGACGACGGAGCCCCGGTCCGGTTGCGTGGTCGCCTGCGCGATGCCGGCGTCGGTGAAGGGCTTGTTCCCCGAGAACGCAAGCCACCGTGGATGCGCGTCAACCTTGCGACCGGCCCCGAGTACCGGCGCATCCGTGCTCTCACACGTGAGTTGGATCTCACGACCGTGTGTGTCGAGGCCGGGTGTCCGAACATCTTCGAGTGCTGGAACGACGGCACGGCAACCTTCATGATCAACGGTGAACGCTGCACCCGGGCGTGCGGGTTCTGTCTCGTCGACACCAGCAAGCCGCTCGCACTCGACACCGACGAACCGGCCCGCGTCGCCGAAGCCGTCGCACGCATGGGGTTGCGCTATGCGGTGATCACCACCGTCGCCCGCGACGACCTCC
>JANMVY010000602.1:0-1514 GCA_031393535.1 Actinomycetes bacterium
CTGCGACCCTACGTGCCGTCGATGGTGTGCGAGATCCTGCAAGTGATC
This sequence comes from Actinomycetes bacterium, assembly GCA_031393535.1. Classification (GTDB taxonomy): domain Bacteria; phylum Actinomycetota; class Acidimicrobiia; order Acidimicrobiales; family WLNW01; genus WLNW01. The sequence goes on from JANMVY010000602.1 coordinate 49, forward strand.
TGTCGATACGAGGCCCGCCCCCCCGAGATGTCGCGTCCGACGCTCGATCGTGTCGCCGAGATCTACTTCACGAACCTGACCACCGATCCGGCGAAGCCGATGTCGTCGCCCGGCCGAGCGAGCGATCGCGCGACGATGCCACCCCTTTCGGTGACCGACGACGCGCTGAGCGCCGAGCTCGACGAGCTCACTGCGGGCGAGTCCGGCGAGCCGCGGTCGTCGTGGGCCGAACTGGAACGCAACGGCACCTCATTCTGAGCCGCACTTTCCCGGACCTGTGATTAGGCGTACCCTCGACGGTCGCAGCACTTCCTTGCACCGACGAAGGGTTCTGCCCCGTGGCTGAGCCGATCACCGACGACGACACGCTTCTCCGCGCGGCGCGAGCCGGCGACTCCGGCGCGCTCGCCCATTTGCAGCGCCGCCACCTGCCCGGCCTGTGGGATCTTGCCGTTCGGTGCACCCTCGACGAGTACGCAGCCAAGGACGTGGTCCGTGAGGTGTTCCTGCGTTCCGCGGCCCGTGTCGAGCAGGGCGACGGGTCCGAGCGGTTCGCACTGCTCCTTTTTTCGCTCGCCGTTCGCCAGCTGGCCTTCCGCGAGCCGGTCGACCCGGGCCTCGCAGCCGATCAACCCCGCTACTTCGGGTGGCCCGAACCCGCTCCTGACGGGTACGAGCTCGAGGCCGCCACCAGAGCTGGCATCTGGCTGGCCCTGCGCATGCACGGACCCGACTACAAAGCCCTCGACCTCTATGTCCGCCACGGGCTCCAGGTGGCCGATGTCGGCCGGGTGCTCGGCCTCGACCCGGGCGAGGGCCCGGCGCTCGCGGCGCGCATGGCCGCTGCGCTGACGGCGCTCGACGCGAGCTTCGGCCCCCTCGGCGGCGCCAACCTCACCGCCACCCAGGTCTACGCCCGACTCCAGATGGTCGAACCGCACCGCGACATCGTCGCCGAGTTGTGGCAGGAGCTCCGCGGATCACGAGCGATTACGCGGCGGACCGCGCAGGCGTTCGCGGTTGCCGGCATCGCGGCCGTCGGGGTGTTCGCGACCATCGGCTCCCTGCGGGCGTTCGCCGACAAGGACCAACCGGTCGACGTCCTCGCGGCCGAACAGACCCGATCCTCCACCTCGCTCGTCACCGCCATATCACCCACGATCCCGCCGGGCCCGCCGCTGCGTCTCACCGTGACCACGGGGGCGTCGGCGAGCACCGAGCTCGGCCCGGGCCCCACGAGCACCGTCACCACCACGACGCGTCGCGTTCTCGGTCCGTTCCTTCCGCCGATCGACCTGACGCCCCCCGCCGACCCGACCACCACGACCACGGTGCCCGGGGCCACGACCACGGTGCCCGGGGTCACGACGACCACGAGACCAACTACCACGACGACCACGATGCCCGGGCTCACGACGACCACGGTGCCCGCGACCACCACGACGACCACGGTGCCCGCGACCACC
>JANMVY010000628.1:0-5136 GCA_031393535.1 Actinomycetes bacterium
CTCCCCCATGCTCCGGTGTTGATCCACGCGGCAACGGTCGGCCTCGGCACGAGCGACGAGGACCAGCTACCGAGCCTGGCGCGCCACGGACAACATGTCGTCGTCGAAGCGTTGCGAGCGAAGAGCGACCTGTGGCTCGACGATGTCGACGTGTACCTGCCATATGACGGCTTCACGATCATCACGCTCGGCTGGATCGAGAACACTGGTTGGTGCAAGCCCGGCCAGGCTGCCCGCTTCCTCGCCGACAACTGGGACACTGACAATGACCGCATCGTGATCGACGGTCGCATCGCGGTGAACCCACACGGCGGTTCGCTCTCCGAGGGCGCAACCCGCGGCACAGGCCATGTGCGCGAGGCGGTCGTGCAACTCCGCGGCGAGGCAGGCGACCGTCAGGTGCCGGGCGCAAAGACGGCGCTCGTGACCCCTGGCGGGTTCTTCTTCAACGCACAGGGCGCGATCCTGCACACGACCTGATCAGCCGCAGGTCTTCGCGCACGATTGCCCGTGAACGTGCGTTCGAGCGCTGCGCTCAGCGGCCGGCAGTCAGCGCACGCCACGATTCGATGTCTCGGTCATCAGCCAGACGACCGACACGCGTGACCAGATCGACATCGGGCGACTCGGCTCGTAGCGCGGCCGTTGTGCACTTCTCGCGTGGCCGGTGCGCGAACGGGTCGAACTGGTAGTGCGCCATCGCATTCTGGTGCGAGATCTTGTTGATCTGCTCATCGGTGAGTCCGACGAGCGTCTTCATCAACTCCTCGGGCGCGAACGGCCACGTGCCGTCGGAGTGCGGGTAGTCGGACTCCCAGCACACGTTGTCGAGGTTGAAGTGGCCGAGTAACTCGGGGCCGACGGTCTCTTTGATGAAGCACACGAGCAGGTGATCGCGGAAGATCTGCGAGGGGCCACCCGTCTTGGTGAAGTCGTGTTTCGTCCACCCGCCGTGGCGAGCTTGCACATGCTCGCAGCGCCAAAGGAAGTACGGGATCCAGCCGATGTCGCCTTCGGTGAGCGAAAACTTCAGGTTCGGGAAGCGACCCAGAAATCGGCCCAGACGAGGTCGACGAGCGTGTAGATGGTCGCTGCCGACGACACCGACATTGCGACGCCGGCCGGTGCGTCGGTCGAACTCATCGCACTTCGCGAGGACGAGCCGAGGTGACAGCACAACACGGTGTTCGTCTCGCTGCACGCCGCGAACAACGGATCCCAATAGCCCGAGTGGATGGAGGGCATGCTCAACGCCTCAGGGTTCTCCGAGTAGGTGACCGCGTGGCATCCCTTGCTCGCGAGCCGGTGTACCTCGGCTGCGGCACGCTCGACATCGAACAACGGCAGCATTCCGCACGGGATGAAGCGACCGGGGTACGCGCCGCACCATTCATCGATGTGCCAATCGTTGTACGCCTTGATCATGATCTCGTTGACATCAGGGTCGGGCCCCTGGTTCAGGACCTGGCCGGAGAACCCGGTGAAGTTCGGGAAGTTGAGACCCGCCAAATGTCCGCCCGCGTTCATGTCGCGTACTCGCTCGTGCACGTCGTAGCAGCCGGGACGCATCTCGTCGTAGCGACTCGCGTCGATGTTGAACATCTCGGGCGACTTTCCGGCGACCGCGTTCAAGCCGAGGTTGCGGCCCTTCACGTTGCCGTACCACCACTGCTGGATGCCGCGCTCGTCGGTCACCACGCGGGGCGCCTGGTCTTTGTACTTAGCCGGCACGTGGGCGTCGAACATGCCAGCTGGCTCGGCGATGTGGTCGTCGACACTAATGAGGATGAGGTCGTCAGGATGCACAGAAGTCCCCTTGGCGTGATGGCGGCTGCCCGCATGGTACGCCCGAGCCACGTGCGAGGTACGGCCGCAGCCACTTTCAGTGTTCGAGCAGCGCCTGCGCGGCCGCGAGCCCAGAGCGGAACGCACCCTCGACCTTCGGTCCCTCGAACGCGTCACCGGCGAGCACGATCGGTTGTGGATCGTGGCGCACCATGAGGCACGGCGCCGGCCACGGCGTGGTCGGCCCTGCGTACCGCCAGCGCACCAGCTGGGCTGCCACGATGCTCGCACCGCCCAGCCACGGGGCGGCCGCGGCCACCAAGGCATCGCAGAGGGGGCCATCGGGCTCGTTCCACCGCCGGCGGGAAGCCTGGTTGCCGACGTGAAACGTCAGCGCCGGCACCGTCGAGACACCCTTCGTCGCGTTGTCGCTGATGAAGGTGAACACGGGATGGTCGGGCTGTTGGATCGCCCCCGGGGCAGGAAGTCGCGGATCGCGATCGAGCACCGCCAGCAACGCCAACGTGGCGTTGTAGGTGAACGCGTGCAACGCGTCGGCGAGGTCGGGCTCGGGAAGGCGACCCGACCACGCGAGGATCGCCAGCGATTGCGGGATCGGCGCCGTGAGCACGTATGCGTCGGCCTGGTGCTCGCCGAGGTCGGTTACCCGCACACCGGTGCGCACATCGAGGCCGCGTGCGAGCCACTTGGCGAAACCCGCCATGCCGTCGCGGCCGCAATAGCGCGGGTACCCGTCGTGTTCGCCGAAGCCTCGGCACCACTCGTCGACGACACCGACGGCGATCGCATCGTCAACCATGCGCTGCAGCGGGTCGCCTCGCACAGTGAAGAACTGTGCACCGTGATCGAGCCGCGCCGCGCCTATACGCCGCGTCGCGAGCCGGCCGCCGACGCCGCGTGCCTTGTCGAGCACCGTGACCGCGCACCCCGCTTCGGTGAGCGCGCGCGCGGCGACGAGCCCACTGAGACCGGCACCGACGACGACAACATTGCGCGGCGCAACCATGAGTCAGAACGCGGTAAAGCCGCCGCCGTCGACCATGATGGTCTGCCCGGTGACATAGCGCGACAGATCGCTCGCAAGGAACACGGCGACCGGCCCGATGTCGGGTTCGGGGTCGCCGATGCGGCGCAGCGGCGTGCGCCCGATGAGCAGGCCGTCGGTGAACACCGGGCTCTTCTCGGCCGAGATCTTCATGGCCGGGGTCATGGCCACCGGGCCGATGCAGTTGACGCGGATCCCGAGGGGGCCCCATTCGCGAGCCAAGCTCTTCGCAAGCCCCCGCTGCGCCGCCTTCACGACACCGTACGCCGGGATGTACGGACTGCCTTCGACACCCGCGGCGGACGTGATGAGGATCAGGTTGCCGCCACGGGCGCGCAACTGGGCGAACGCGGCCTGTGCACAGTGGTACGACGCCCGCAGTGCGGTGTGCATCATCGACCGCCAGCTGTCGTCGGGCACGTCCTCGATCTCGCGTGGCGGCCCGACATGGGCAAGCGCGTTGTGCACCATCGTGTCGAGGCCACCGTAGGTATCGATGGCCGCGGCGACCGCTGCTTCGACATCGGCGCGCAGGGTCACGTCGCAGCGCACCGAGATCGCGTGGCCACCGCGCCGCACGATCTCTGCAGCCACCGGGTCGCCCGTCTCGGTACGGCGAGCTGCGATCACGATATTCGCACCATGGGTGGCGCACGCGAGCGCGATGCCTTCGCCCACGCCTCCCCCTGCACCCGTGACGAGCACCGTGCGCCCGGCCAGCAACGCGGTGTTCACAGGCCCATCCAGAGGCCACCGTCGGCGACGAGCGTGCCGGCCGTGAGGAAGTGCATATCGGTGCCGGCGAGCGCAGCCACGAGCGGTGCGAGGTCGGCGGCCACATCGCCCTGCGTGCCGAAGGCGGGCGTCGACAACGAGATGGCGCGGGTGAGCACTGCGCCCGCGTGATCCGATACCCAATGATGCGGAGCCGTGGCGACCGTGTTGACGGTGATGGCATTTTTCGCCCATTGGCGACCGCAACCCTTGGCCAGCACGCGCAGCCCCTCGGCGACGGTGGCGAGCATCGAGAAGCCCGCGGCGCCGGCCAGCGCGATCGACGGCACGACGAACACCACGGTTCCCCCACCGCTCGACGCGAGCGGCTCGCGCAGGTGACGCATGAGCCACCACGCGCCCTCGAGACTGCCTTCGCACGCCGTGATCCATTCGTCGGGCGCGACCTCGTCGAACGGGCGCTCGACGAGCAACCCGGGCGCGACCCATGCATGCACCAGTTGATCGAGGCCGCCGAGTTGCGCAACGCCCTCGGCCAGCGCTCGCTCGACCTCGGCCTCCGAAGCGAACCCGCAGGCGATCGTGCGGTCGGTCGACCAGCCCGACCCTGGTTCGGCCGCGACCACACGCACATCGTCGCCGCGGGCTGCCAATGCGTTCGCCATACCGATGGCCAACGGATGCGCACCGGTGATCAACACACGTCGGGCGGCTCCGTCGTCGCTGCGGGATTCATTCGTCACCCGGCGATGGTAGCCACTCGGCCGATCAGGTGTAGACGTAGTCGCTCGGTTCGAAGTGCGATGTCCAGCGCCAGTAGGTCGGGATCGGCCAGGGCGACAAGGTGAAGATGCGTCCGTCGGCATTCTTGTAGTGCGAGTGCTTCACCGACCAATGCGCCCACACCATCTGCGCGATCTCGGCCTGGTATCGCCGGCTGTAGTCGTCGTGCACGTCGAGGCGGGGTTCGAGCGTTCGGTGGCCTTCGGCGAGAAGCTCGCGGAGCGCGCCCATGATGTAGTGCATCTGGCTCTCGGATTGGAAGATCAAGCTGCCGCCGTGCGCGAGGTTGGTGCCCGGCCCGTACAGACAGAACAGGTTCGGGAAGTTCGGCACCGTGATGCCGAGGTACGCCGTGGGCTCGTCGCCCCACTGGTCGCGCAGCACGTGGCCGCCGCGACCGGTGATCGTCATCGGCCACAGGTAGTCGTTGTGTCGAAAACCCGTCGCGTAGCAGATGATGTCGGCCGCGTGGAACGTACCGTCCTCGGTGATCACCCCATCCGCGACGATGCGATCGATGCCGGTGCGCACGAGCTCGACGTTGTCCATCTTCAGGCAGTCGAGCCATGAGCCGTTGTCCTGCAACATGCGCTTGGCGGTGACCGGATAATCGGGTAACACCTTCGCCAACAGCGCGGGATGGTCGACCAGCTGGGTCGAGATCATCTGCCAGAACACGTCGCGAGTCGCGCGGTTGCGTTCGTTGATGGCGAGACCGTCGCCGTCGTCGAACGCCGGGTCGATACGAGAACCCTCGATGGTGAGGC
>JANMVY010000630.1:0-2334 GCA_031393535.1 Actinomycetes bacterium
GGCGACCGCGGCCTCGACGATGTGCGCGGGCGTGGGGAAGTCGGGTTCGCCGGCACCGAAACCGATGACGGGCTCGCCCTTGGCCTTCAGCGCCTTTGCCTTGGCGTCGACGGCGAGGGTGGCTGACTCGGTGATGGCGCCTACACGGCGGGAGAGACGTTCGAGTGACACGGGGCTCAAGTGTGGCGCATGAGGCCGATGGACCCAACCGGATTTCGCGAAGATTCCTTCGTCGGCGCCCGCGCCCGCTCACGAGACCACGCCGAGCCGTACCCGATACGTGAACACGAGCGGGCGGGTTCCACCCTTCCACGCGCGTGCCGCAGCCTGCTCGACCTTGTCTGCGCCGAGGATCTCGTCGTCGAGGCCTTCTCTTCGCAACGTCTGGTAGTCGCCCTGGCTACGGAGCAAGCCGACGAAGCGTGCGGCATCGCTCTCGTCGACACGATGGAACACGACCTCGTGACACCAACGGAACGCGCCTGAGTCGACCATGCGCGAGAGGTGTCCCTCCTTCGACCAGCTCCGCGCGCCGAGCGCGAGCGTGCGATCGCTGTGCGTATCACTCACGCGGTGCTCGCGCAGTTGCGGGTGGCCGTGATCAACCGGCGCGCGTAACGCCTCGCCGCGCACGCCGAGCGCGAGACGCGTCTCGTACATGCGCACGGTCTTGCGGCTCTCGGTCCACGCCTCGTCGGCGTCGACGTCGCCCGATGTCGGCGGCCAGTCGCAATCGATCGCCGCGAACACGCCACCGGGGCGGAGCAGGCGCCGCACTTCTGCGAGGGTCGACGCGGGCTCCATCCAATGCATCGCCTGCACCGCGAGCACGATGTCGGCCGCGTGCTCGCGCAGCCCGGTGGCGTGTGCCCAGGCGTTCACATAACGCGTGTTGCTCGGCGCGTGTCGTTGCGCGATCGACCGCATCGCGTCGCCGGGCTCGACTCCCACGACCTCGGCGCTCCATGCCGCGGCCCAGCGCGTCGACAGACCCGAGCCGCAACCGAGGTCGACGACGAGTCGTGTCGGTGTCGCGCCCGCGTACGCGATGAGCACGCTTGCCACGTCGTCGGGCGGCGTCGGCCGCACTGCGTCATAGAGATCCGCGAAGCCCGCGAAGCGTGCAGTATTCGCGTCGAGCGGTCCGGGGTCAGCCATGTGCTTCATCATTGCCGCGCGGCGCTGATCGGATCGGCCGCGATCGCGGTCACAGCGGGCACACTTGTGCACCGTGAGCCTTGATCCCGCCAGCATCATCATCCCTGCTGATCTGCTTCCCCGCGACGGGCGCTTCGGTTGTGGTCCGTCGAAGGTGCGCCCCGCTGCGGTCGACGCCCTTGCCCGGGAGGCGGCGACCTTTCTCGGCACGTCGCACCGCCAGCCACGCGTGCAAGACCTTGTCGGAACCCTTCGCGACGGACTGCGCCAGTTGTTCTCGCTGCCCGACGGTTACGAGGTCATGCTCGGCAACGGCGGCTCCACGCTCTTTTGGGACGCCGCGACCTTCAGCCTCATCGACACGCGCAGCCTGCACCTGTCGTTCGGCGAGTTCTCGTCGAAGTTCGCCTCGGCCGCGAAGGCCGCTCCGTTCATCGGTGATCCCGTGGTGCTCACGAGCGCCCCTGGCACATGTCCGGTGGTCGAGGTACACGAGGGCGTCGACGTGTACGCGTTCACCCACAACGAGACATCGACCGGCGTGATGATGCCACTCGTTCGCCCGGCCGGGGTCGCGGCGAGCGACGCGCTCGTGCTCGTCGACGCGACATCGGCGGCCGGCGGGCTGCGGTGGCATCCGCACAACGTCGACTGCTACTATTTCGCACCGCAGAAGTGCTTCGCGAGCGACGGCGGACTCTGGCTCGCGTGCATTTCCCCGGCGGCCGCTGAGCGCATCGCGCGCATCGCCCGCACAGGTCGATGGATTCCCGCCGTGCTCGATCTCGCGCAGGCGCTCGACAACAGTCGCAAGAACCAGACGCTCAACACCCCCGCCCTCGCAACGCTGTTCTTGATGAACGAGCAGGTGCGCTGGATGAACGACAACGGCGGGCTCGAGTTCGCCGCAACACGTTGCGATAGCTCGGCCGCGACGATCTACACGTGGGCCGAAGCCAGCGAATTCGCGACACCGTTCGTGGCCGCGCCCGCGGAACGCAGTCGCGTCGTGGCCACCATCGACCTCGACGACTCCCTCGACGCGAACGTGCTCGCCAACGTGCTCCGCGCCAACGGCATCGTCGACACCGAGAGCTACCGCAAGCTCGGCCGCAACCAGTTGCGCGTCGCGCTGTTCCCGGCCATCGACCCCGACGACGTCGCCCAACTCACCCG
>JANMVY010000642.1:0-7054 GCA_031393535.1 Actinomycetes bacterium
GTCGTGCTCGACTGTGTACGCCGCGGCGTCGGCAAGGATGTCGTTCATGCCCGCGTCGGCCGGCATCTCGGGCCGCTCGATCGCCAGCCCCGCCGCCTCGGCGATGGACTCGCACGTCGCGCGGTCGCCGACGTAGCGGTAGCAGAGGAACCACGCGACCGATTCCTGGGGGTGCGCATGCACGGTGACCGCATGGATCGGGATCATGCCGCGCACATTCTGTTGCACTCGGTAGTACTGCGCCGCGGACTTCGTGTACGGGATGCCCGATTCCTGCTCATAGAGGTGGAACAACCCGTCGAGTCCGCCCGAAGGATTCCAGAACTCGCGCACGCAGAAGTTGCCGAGATCTTCGAGCGGGTCGCCGTAGTGGCCCCATTCGAGGTCGATCACAGCGCTCACTTCGTCGCCGTCGAACATGAAGTTGACCGGGCCGGTGTCGCCCTGGACGAGCGATACGCGCGCAAGGGTCGTGGGTACGTTGCGCCGCAACCAATCGACGGCGTAGGTGATGAGCGGATCGGTGTAGTCCGCGAGAAACTCCTCCCATTGCTTCAGCGCGAGGTCGACATCGCTCAGCGCGGCTTGCTCGGGCGTGGTCGGGAAGTACGGCATGTAGGCAGCGAGGCCGAGCGCGTCGAGATCGAGCGTGTGCATACGCGCCATCACGCGGATGAAGTCCTCCATCACTGCCCGCTGCTGGCGAGCGTCGGTGAGCTTGTCGATGTCGGACCGCCCGCGTACGCGCTCGAACAAGGTGCAGCTGAGCTCGTCGTTGCGTCCGTAGATCTCGGGTACCGGCACCGACGTTGCGCCCAGCGCCTCGATGATCTTGGTCTCCTTGAACAACGACGTGGCTGATCCGGCGACAGCCGGCACGCGTTCGAGTCGGAGGAAGCCGAGAAGGACCGAGCCGTCGGCGCGGGTGACGTCGACCACCCACGCCTCGCGGCGTGCCACATGGCGTTCGAGGCGGGTGATCGCTCCGCCGCCGACCGCCGAGACCCATTCGACCATTCCCTCGGGAAGATCGTGCTGCAGTTCGGTCATGGTGCCCCCTCGTGTCGGGTCACGGTACCGGATGGCCGGCGAAGGGTGGGCCGTGGAGGGTCATCTAGCATCGGCGGCACGCGGCGGCCGGCGCCAACCCGACTTTCTTGGAGCAGCTGTGCCTGAACCGACCACGCCCTCGAAACCGATCCCGGCGTACGTCCACGACATCCTCACCGACAAGCCCACCGCATATCTCGCGACCATGCGACCCGATGGTCGCGTGTCGGTGACACCAATGGGGCTGATGTTCGACGGCGAGCACCTCTTGTTGAGCACGACGAAGGACCGAAAGAAGTATCGCAATCTCCAGGCCGATGACCGGGTCACGGTGTGCGTACCGCATCGCAACAACCCCAACCGCTACGTCGAGGTGCGTGGCCGCGCGGTGCTGACCGACGACCGCGACCGGTCGTTCGTCAACTCGATAGCGAAGGCGTACATGGGTGTCGACGTCTATCCGTTCGATCGGCCGGGTCAGGAGCGCGTGACGATCCGCGTGATCGCCGAGCATGTGTCAGCACCGCGGATCCCGCTGGCCGACGATCCACCGAACGCGTCCGACGTTGTGGGCTGACGGGAGATGCAGATGGAGGCAGTCGACGCGGTCACCGCCGAGGTGGTGCGCAACGCGTTGTCGATGGCGGCGCAGGAAGGTGGGATCGTCGTCGTCAAGGCGTCGCATTCGACGTTCATCCAGGAGGGCGCCGACTCGTCGGCTGCGGTGCTCGACGCCCGCGCGCGTTTGGTGGCGCAATCCACCGCGACAACGCTCATGCATGCGGCCAGCTTGCGCGAATCGCTGCGTGCGCTGCTTGTCGAGATCCCGCTCGACACGATGCATCCCGGCGATGTGTTCGCGCAGAACGACCCGTTCAAAGGCGGCATCCACGCGAACGACGTGGCCGTGTTGCGCCCGGTTTTCGCAGGCGACGGGAGCGGTCCCCACTATTTCGCCGGCACGATCATCCATGTGGCCGATCTCGGTGGGGGCTATGCGGGCGGGGTCGCAGCCACCGCGCAGGACATGTTCGCCGAAGGCATGAACCTGCCGCCCGTGCACCTGTACCGAGCGGGCGAGCCCGAAGCCGTCGTGTGGAAGATCATCGAGAACAACAGCCGTACGCCCGAGAAGGTCATCGGCGACATACGCGCGCTCGTGTCAGGCGCCAACGTCATCGCCCGTCGGGTCGGGGAGCTCGTCGAACGGTACGGCATCGTCGGTCTCGCGGAGCATGTCGAGGGCTACCTCACGTACACCGAGTCACGTATGCGCGAGGAGCTGCGGCGGTTTCCGGCGGGCACCTACCATGGTGGCTTCACCATCGATTCCGACGGTATCGAGGCCGACAAGACCCACGACGTGCGCGTCACAGTCACCTTGCCTGGCGACGGCTCCATCCACCTCGATTTCACGGGTACCGACGCGCAGGCGAAGGGCGCGATAAACGCGTCCTATTCGCAGGCGTTGTCGGGTGTGTTGTTCGCAGTTCGCTGCTTCCTCGACCCGAGCATCCCGATGAACGAAGGGTGCTACACGCCCCTCGGGGTGACCTTTCCGCGGGGTTCGCTCGTGAACCCGCATCCGCCGGCCGCATGTGGTGGACGCATCGTGGTGGTCACCGCAGCCATGGAGGCGATCGTCGAGGCGCTGTCAGCGGCGCGGCCCGACATGGCGCTGGCGTCGTCGGGAATCGTGCACCTCTACGCGATGTCAGGGGTACGCACGGGCGCCACATCGCCGTGGCTCGTGATGGCGATGGACTTCGGCGGGCTCGGCGCGCGCGCGACCTGCGACGGGCCCGATGCGACAGGCGCGTTCGTGCTCGGTGGGCGTACGGCTGTGCTCCAGGTCGAGCCGTACGAGGCGCAGTACCCGGTGATGATCGAGCACACGCGCCCGCGCATCGATTCGGGTGGGCCGGGTGAGCAGCGCGGCGGGCTCGGGATCGACACCGCGATCCGGCTGGTCGACGCGGCCGAGCTCGTCGTGCGTGGCGACCGCATGGTGCTACCCCCGCCGGGACGCGCCGGCGGGGAATCGGGTGGGGCCGGGTTCTGGCGCATCGAGCGCGCCGGCGGACACGTCGACGAGCTCGCGCACCGCCAGTCGCACGTCAGGTTGGGCGCGGGCGACGTCTTCCACATCGGTACCTCGGGTGGTGGCGGACTCGGCGACCCGTTCGCACGCGACCCCGAAGCGGTCGCGCGAGACGTGCGCGAACGGCGCGTGTCGCGCACTGCGGCGCGTGACGCGTACGGCGTGGTGCTCGACTATGAGGGCGTGGTCGACTCGCCGGCCACGGTGCAGCTGCGCGGTGCTCGATGAAGGTCACTGTCGGGGTCGACGTCGGCGGGACCTTCACCGATGTGGTCCTCGTCGACAGCGCTGGTGCGATCCACGCGTCGAAGGTCGTCACCACCCCGGGCGACCCGCGCGAGGGCGTACGGCGCGGCGTCGAGGTCGCGCTCGCGGCCGCGGGCCTGGCAGGTGGCGTTGTCGAACGGTTCGTGCACGGCACCACGCTTGCCACGAACGTGTTGCTCGAACGGGCAGGCGCGCGAACCGCGTTCGTGACCACGCAAGGGTTCGGGGATCTGTTGCGACTCGGTCGCGCGATGCGGGTCGGCGAGGCACGATATGACCTGCTGTTCGCGCCGTCGGTGCCTCCGGTGGACGACGCAATGACCTTCGAGGTTCGCGAACGGTGCACCGCAACCGGCGCAGTTCACGCGGCGCTCGAGCCTGACCACATCGACGAGGTCGTCGCAGGCATCGTCGCCTGCAAACCCGAAGCGGTCGCGATCTGCTTTCTTCACGCATATGCGAATCCGGCGCACGAACATGCCTTCGCCGACGCGTGTCGCGTCGCGATGCCCGGTGTGTTCGTGGTGTCCTCGGCCGACACGTGGCCCGAGATGCGCGAGTACGAACGGGCCACGACGGCGCTTGCGTGCGCCTACGTGGGCCCGGTGATGGCGAGCTACCTCGAGGGTTTGCAGGTCATGCTGCGCGACATCGGTGTTGTTTGTCCGGTGCAGATCATGGATTCGAGCGGCGGTGTGCTGTCGGCCGCGCTCGCCGCGCGGCGACCGGTCGCGACGATCGAGTCGGGCGGGGCCGCAGGGGTGATGGCCGCGGGGTTTGTCGGCCGGTTGCTGGGCGAGCGAGACGTGTTGTCGTTCGACATGGGCGGCACCACCGCGAAGACCGCGGTGGTGCGCGGTGGTGAACCGACGCTCACGTTCGACTTTCGAGTCGGCGGCCACGCGAGCACGGGCGATCGTCGCGACGACGGCCTGGTCGTGAAGACCCCGGTGGTCGACCTCGCGGAGATCGGCGCGGGAGGGGGCTCGCTCGCGTGGGTCGATCGCGGCGGTGCGCTGCAGGTGGGACCCCGTTCCGCGGGAGCGGTTCCCGGCCCGGCGTGCTACGGGCGCGGCGGTACCCAGCCGACCGTCACCGATGCGAACCTGGTGCTCGGCTACCTGCGTGCGGGCGAGCTGAGCGATGGTGTCGTGCTGTCGACCGAGTTGGCCGCGGCGGCCATCGACGAGCACGTGGCCGGCCCGCTCGGCCTGGCCACGGTCGACGCGGCGCGCGCAATGCATGACATCGTCAACAACAACATGGTCGCGGCCATTCGCATGGTGACGATCCAACGGGGGATCGACCCACGCGATTTCGTCCTCGTTGGCTTCGGGGGCGCGGGCCCCATCCACCTGGTGCGCCTCGCCGAGGCGTTCGGCATCGCACGGGTGGTCGTGCCATGGGCCGCGGGCGTCGCGTCGGCGCTCGGTCTCGTGGCCGCGGATCCTTCGGTGATCGAGATCCACGCGCACCTGGTCGCGGCCGACTCGGCCGACCCCGAGCGTCTCACCGAGATCTTCGACGGTCTTGCCGCGCGCGCTGTTGTGTCGCTCGACGCCGGCGCGGCGCACATCACGATGCAGCGGGTGATCGAGGCCCGCTATCCCGGGCAGGTGCACCAACTCGCGGTCGAGGTCCCCGCCGGGGTGTTGACCCGCGCCGATATCGATGCGGCGGTCGCACGCTTCCATGCGCGCTATCTCGAGACATACGGCATCGACATGCGCGCGCCGGTGCAGTTCGTCACGTATCGGCTGCGTGCAGTGGTGCCCGTGGACAAGCCCGAGCCCCTCCGCGACCGACCCGCGCCGTACGGTCCGTCGCCTGTCGGTACCCGCGACGTGTTCTTCGTCGAGAACGGGCAGCACCGACCGGTTTCGCAGTACCGCTGGGAGAACCTGCGCCCTGGTGCATCGATCGCGCACCCGGCGATCATCGAAGGCGCCGCGACGTCGATCGTCGTCCCGCCGGGTTGGGCAGTCATGCTCGACACGATGCGCAACGTGCTCATCAGTCCTCTCCCGGCTTGCACGCCCGACAGCGACCGACGATGAAGAGCGGTCGTGCACGTGTCGGCTCGTGGCGAGCGCGAGCAGCGAGATGAGCGAGTGGTTGCGCGTCGACGAGTACGGGGTGGCGCGATGCTGGTGGCCGCGCAACGCACCCGACTACGTGCGCTACCACGACGACGAGTGGGGCCGTCCGGTCGTCGACGACCAGCGGCTCTACGAGAAGCTCGTGCTCGAAGGTTTCCAATCAGGCTTGTCGTGGTTGACGATCCTGCGCAAGCGCGAGAACTTCCGCGCCGCGTTCGCGGGCTTCGACTTCGCCGAGGTCGCGCGCTTCGGCGACGCTGATATCGCGCGACTCCTGGGCGACGCCGGCATCGTGCGCCATCGCGGCAAGATCGAGGCGGCGATCAACAACGCGGGCCGGTGTTGCGATCTTGTTGACGAAGCCGGTTCGCTCGCGGCGTACGTGTGGCAGTTCGAGCCGGCAGTTCGCGAAGGCGAATCAACGCACGGTTCGGGCATCCCTGCAACCACGCCGACGAGCGCGCGCCTCTCGCAAGATCTGAAGAAGCGCGGTTGGCGTTTCGTCGGCCCCACGACCGTCTACGCGTTCATGCAGGCGATGGGCCTCGTGAACGATCACCTCGACGGCTGCGACACCCGTGCCGCGTGCACCGACGCCCGCCGTGCGGCCGCGATCCCCTGAGCCTCACGCGGGGGCTTCGAAGGCGGCGACAAGGAAGTCGGTCACCAGGTCGGCCAACTCCTCGGGCGTCGGTTGGGCACCCACGCGTCGCGCGAGCCACGCAGGAAGCATGTCGTTCGCGAACGAAGCGTCGACCACGTCGCGGGCCATGGCGAAGCGCACGGCGCGGGCCATGGGGGGAAGCTGTGGAGTGACCTGCTCGAGCGCGTCGAGAAACCGGCGCGTGTAGGGCCCGAAGAACTTCTCGAGCAGCATCGCGGCCTCCGGGTCGGCGCGCATGGCCTGGCGGCACCGCAGAAAGACCCGACCGCCTTCGAGGCGGTCGGCCGCGAGCTCCGCCGACGCAGTGACGAGCACGCGAACGACCCCCCGCAAGGTCGGGTCGGTGACGAGCGCTTCGTCGAGCAGCTGAGTACGGCGGCTGCCGATCTCCTGTGCGCGCCGCTCGACGATCGCGTGGATCAGGCCTTCCTTGGTGCCGAAGTAGTAGTTGATCGCCGCCGTGTTGGCCCGAGCGCGCGCCGTGATGTCACGGACCGACACGTTGCCGATGCCGCGTTCCGCGATGAGCTCCTCGGCCGCCCGCAGCAACCGGTCGCTCGTGGGCACGGCGTTGGTTGCGGAGCGCCGAGGCGCTCGTGCTCGGGGCTGGGCCACGGCGGGAACTGTAGTCGAACAGGTGATTGAAACAGTCCGAACAAGCGGGGCGAGGCGGCGTAGCATGAGGAGATCGAGGTGGGTCGAGCGGACCCCGGAGGTCGTCATGCACGAAGCGCGCATCGGTGTGATCTACAACATGGCGCCGCAACCGCCGTTCGAAAAGGACACCAAGTGGTTCCCTGCCGGTGCGATCACGATCGGCGTCGAGTTCCGTGACGTGAACCCCGAAGATCTGCTTGCGCTCTACGCGGACGA
>JANMVY010000661.1:0-3067 GCA_031393535.1 Actinomycetes bacterium
GTCGTGCTCAACGCAAGCCACGCCGAGTTCCGCAGCGGCTGGTTCGTCGAATCCCTCGCGACCCAAACGCTGGTCGTGTTCGTGATCAGGACCCGGCGTGTCCCGTTCATCCACAGCCGGCCCAGCGTCGCGATGATCATCACCCCAATCGTGTGCGCGACGATCGGGGCCGTCCTGCCATTCAGCCCACTCGCGAACACCCTCGGGTTCACGACACTGCCCATCAGCTTCTTCCTGATCCTCGTCGCGATGATCCTCGTCTATCTCACGCTCGTCGAGATCGCCAAGAGCCGCTTCTACGCCGTCCACGCGCCCACCCGCCGCGCCCCGCTCACCCACGCGCAACACCATCGACGTCACGTCATACGCCGGGCCGCCCGCTATGCCCGGCACGCCACCGCACGGTGACCGTTTCATGGGTCGAGGGTGAACCAACCGACACCGACGCGCTGGTCCGCGGGGCGGTAGGCCGAATACGCAATCACCGTCGACGTGCTCAACTCGGGATGCCCGATGATCGCCCGACAAAGGTCGAACCCGGTACCCGACCCACACTCGGGAACCGCCATGTCACCTCGTCGCAGCTTCCACGGCCCAGTCGGCGCAAGCGCACTCCACACCCGAAAGGCGCCGTTCACTGCCGTCTGTTCGAGCAGCACGAACGGGCGGCCCGAGACACTGCCATAGCGCTGCATGGAGGTGGCCGTCGGCGTCGCACCTTTGACAACCGACACCGCGTCGGACGGGTCGGCCGACCAACTCGTTCCGTTCCACCAACGATACGCACTCGGGTCTTCCCACGACCGCCTCGAATCCATCGGAACCCGGGCCATGTCCACCTCGCCGGAAACGCACGCGCCCAGAGCCATCGACGCGCATCGCGTGACCGTGAAGTAGATCGAGTCCCCGGCACCGTCGTCGTAGATCACCGGATCGCGGAGTTGTCGCATCGCCGCCAGCGGCGACCCGCTGAACACCGCAGGAGCATTCGACACCATCGACCGCGTCGAGGTGTCGTAGGTCGCGATACCGAACTGCAACGGAGTCAACGCGGACGCGGTCACGCAAAACACCACGTAGCTGACAAGCACACGCGTGGTACCGGGGAGCGCGGTCAGGCCGTTGGCCCACGGTGGCGTGTAGCCGCCTGGACACGGCAAACCACGCGGCGCTGGTAGGAACTGGCCGAGCAACATGGCCGGACCCTGTTCGACCAGCTCGCTCGGCGCACGACCAGGTGCGAACAGCCCACGCGCCGCGGTCGACGTGAAGAACTGCGTCGATGGCGCGGTACGGGCCGTGTCACAGAACACCCACAACGCCTCGACCGTGGCGCCCGGGATCACCGCCGAGTACCCACAGTCGCGCGTGTACTGCCACGCCGGCACGATCGCGTCGACGTTCGAGCGAACGCTGCCCCACCATCCACTCGTCGCCGCGACTCGACCATTGCTCGAACACGCCGCGCACCACAACGCCACGACGCAAAACACGCGTCGACCAGCATGTGGCACGCGGCGTACTCGACCGGCCGAGCCCGCGACGAACTGACCGACGCAGAGGCCTGTGCTCAACCCGCAAGCGTGTTTATGGCCTGCGCCCAACGAACGAACTTGTTCGTCGCGAGATCACCAATCGTCTTGATGCCGAGCGCCTTGGCGAGTGCTTCACCGTCCGCGTCGGAAACGCCCTGCAGCGCAGCAACGGGCGCCTTCACCAGCTCGGCAAACGATTGTTGCTCATACGCCTTGTCCAAGAACTTCGAGATGTCAGCCATGACACGGATCCTCCGGGTTGTCGGCCGGCCCAGGCCGGCCGAAGTGTGCGCAGCGTAGCGCCCGACCAGGCACACGATCGATGGTGTGGCACCATCACACCATGCAACAACAGGGTTGGACATCGCACTGGCATCGCCATCCCGGCGTCCGCTCCGGCGAGCAGCTGACACCGGGCGAGCGCGCCGCCGATCGCATGCGCAACATCATGGGCTCGTGGCCCTTCGTGTTCAGCTTCTTCGGCATCATGATCTTGTGGGCGATCGTCAACTCGATCTTCTACCTCGGGGGCAACAACGGTAAGCACGGCTTCGACCCCTACCCATACATCCTTCTCAACCTCTTCTTGTCGATGCTCGCGGGCGTTCAAGCAGCTGCGTTGCTGATCGCCGCGAAACGCGCCGACGCGATCTCATCGGAGATCGCCATACACACCGAGAAGAACACCGACGAGATCAAACGCCTGCTTCAGGAGAACACCGAGCTCACGATCGCGGTGAAGCACAACACCGATCTCCTCGAGGAGATCCACCGCCATGTCTCCCTACTCACCCCGTAGGCACATGTCGGCCGTGATCTACGTTTGACCGAAGTGCGCGGTGCCGTGTGGCTCGTTGCGTGCCCTGTGGTCATACTTCGCGATCGCGTCGCCTAGCTCGATGTCGGTTTTCAGCCGCTCTGCGAGCACCTGTTCGAGCTCCCACTGGGGCTCGCGGATCTCGGAGAGGTACACGACGTTGTTCATGCGGTCCTGGCACGTCGCCTCGGGGTACACGTAGAGAATCGACGAGCCCGTTCCCGAGTCGGTCTCGGTATCGACGATGGTGCGGACGAACGTGAAGAACTGTTTGGCCAACTCACGCTCGCCGCGCTGGTAGAGGATCTCGACGTGGTTCAGCAGCTGACCCGGATAGTTGGTCAGGAGCGTCGGCGACATGGTGTTCAGCCCTTCGGCCGCACGTTGGACGGCCCGTAAAACGCGTGCATCGCGCGGAAAAGGCCGTCGTCGCCGAAGTAGAACTCGTCGATGGCGTCCATCTCGAGCTTGGTGCCATTCATGTTGACCTCGGCGATCATGGGCGCAGCCGCGCTCGCCGCGTCGCCGGTGATGCGAATCGGGCCGTTGACCGCGAGGCGGTCGATCATGTGTGCGCCGGCCTGGAAGAACGCGCGGATCGCGTCACGCCCGGCAACCGTGGGGCCGTCGAACGGATCGCGCAGCTCCGCGTTCTCAGCGAAGCACGCGGCGATGTCGTCGACGCGCCCTTCGGTTGCCGCCAGCGCGTACCGCT
>JANMVY010000688.1:0-3523 GCA_031393535.1 Actinomycetes bacterium
CCGCGGTCGAGAATCGCGGCCCGGTCCGCGAGACGGCCCGCCTCGCCGAGGACGTGCGTACACAAGACGATCGTGCGTCCTTTCCCGGCCAATCGTGCGATCAGGTCGAGCACCGTCCGTGTTGCACTCGGATCCAGTCCCGACGTCGGTTCGTCGAGGAAGAGCACTTCGGGTTCGTGCAGGAGCGCGCGGATCAGCGCCACCCGTTTTCGCTGCCCGGTCGACATGCCCTGCGCTGGTTGGTCGCGGCGGTCCCCGAGCCCGAACTCCTCGAGCATCTGGTCGATGCGAAGACGTGCGGCGCGCGGCGCGATCCCGCGCAGACGGGCGGCGAACCACAGGTTTTCGAACGTGGTGAGTCGATCGTCGAGGCCCGCGTTCTCGGTGAGCACACCAGTGCGAGCGCGGACCGCGTCACCTTCGCGGGCCGGGTCGAGTCCCAGCACGGTCGCCGACCCGGCGTCGGGTGTGAGCACGCCATTCAGGAGCCGGACGGTCGTCGTCTTGCCTGCACCATTCGGCCCGAGTAACGCCAACACCTCTCCTTCGGCGACCGTGATATCGAGTGACTCGAGCCCTGCGCCGCCCGGGAACACGCGGCGCAGATCACGGGTACGGATCGCGGGGGGAGAAGTCACGACGGTCCCATCGGCCGATGCAGCCCAAGGCGGATCGTGTCCGTGTGATGCGCCGCGGAGCGCGGCGAGCCCCGACGCCACGCGCGAAGCCCGAGCGGGTGGCGGAGACAGCGCGGGTGTACTGGTGGTGGTGGTGGGCGGCGGGGCCCCAGTGGGGGCTGACCGCTTGGCCGCGAGCGGGCTGGGAGCGGGCGGGCGAGCGGCAGCCTCCGGCGCGCCCGCAGCCGGGGGAGCGGCTGACTCGGGTGTCGCGGGTGCGGCGGCCGGGGCGAGCTTCATGAAGCGGTGTGTCGTGTAGAGCGCGTTGCCCAGCCACACCAAGCCCACGCCGACCTTCGTGAACTCGGGGTCCATGATGGTCGCGTAATGGCCGGGGCTCGCGACGAAGGCGTTCATCACCACGGTCACGTTGCCGCCGGTGCCGACGTTCTCGCCGAGTTTCAGCCAGTCGGCGGTGACACCGGCGCTGATCGGGTTGGCGTGGGAGATGTGGCCGGCATCGGCCATGTGCCGCGCCCAATCGCGGGCCAGCGAACGCAGTTCCGGATCCACGGTGAGCGGAGGGAGGCCCCCCTTGGCGCGGGTCGCGTTGAGGAGCGAGACGAACTGGACTTCGTCGGCTGCCGGATCCTCGGGTGACGCCTGCACCGGACCGGCCACAAGGCCGAACAACGCCAGCGACGCCAACGCAGCACACGCGACGAGGCGGCGGGGGAGTCGGGGCCGGAATGGTGAACGCGGCAGCGCGGGTCGGTGCACGACACGGACATCGACTCACGATGAGACCGCCTTGAGTGGGCAATTCGGCCACTCTTCGTGATGTGTGCGCCAAGGCTGCGGTGTGGCACGATGCATCCCCGCGCCGGGCCGGTGGATGCGCCTCGCGGCGTGTTTGTTCGGGGAGGTGATTGTGAATCTTGCGCACATCGTGGAGCACGGCCGCAGCGATGCCCCGGCACTTGTCGCCGGCGTCGACACGTGGACATATGGGGCGCTCCGCGGCGCGATAGCGCAGCTCCGGGCCGACCTCGTGAGCCGAGGCCTCGCACCGGGCAACCATGTGGGTCTGCTCGCGGTCAACAACCCGGCGTTCGTAGTCGGCGCGCTCGCGGCGTTGGCAGCCGGGCTCGTCGTGGTGCCGCTCAACCCGCACAGCCCCGCAGCCGAACTGTCGCGCGAACTCGGCGTCACCGACACGCGCGTCGCGCTCGTCGACGCGGCGACTGCGACAACGCACACCGCCATCGCGCTCGGGCTCGATGCCCTCGTGAGCCTCGAACCCAAACCATGTGACCCGGTCGCGGAGGTCGGCGCGGTCGACCTCGCGCCCGATACTGCGGCGTTCCTACTCTTCACGAGCGGGACCGCCGGCCCACCGGCCGCGGCAATCCTCAGCCACGCGAGCATGTTGGCGAATCTCCGACAGGTGGCGGCTCACCCGGGCGCGTCGGTCACCACGGCCGACATCGTCTTGGCAGTCGCGCCGCTTTGCCACGTCTTCGGTCTCAACGCGGTGCTTCACCCCGCACTCGCGGCCGGGGCCTGTGTCGTCCTCGTGGACCATTTCGACCCCCAAGCGACGCTCGAGACGATCGGCGCCCGACGGGTGAGCATCGTGAGCGGCCCACCCGCCTTGTGGGACGCCCTCGCCGGAGCGTGTCACGACCCGACCGTCTTCGGCCAAGTGCGGCTCGCGCTGAGTGGTGCGGCGCCGCTCGATCGGCGCACGGTCGACCTCGTCGCGGAGCGCTGTGGGCTCACCCTCCAACAGGGATACGGGCTCACCGAGGCCGCACCGGTCGTGGCTCTGGCCGTCGGCACCGGCGCCCCGTGGTCGTCGGTGGGGCTGGCGGTTCCCGGGCTCGAGGTGCGCATCGTCGACGAGCTCGGCGTCGACGTCCTTGTCGGTGACGAGGGCGAGCTCCGAGTTCGCGGGCCGAACATCTTCTCGGGCTACTGGGGCGACCGCGCCGCCACGGAGCGTGCTCTCACGCACGACGGTTGGCTCCGAACCGGTGACGTGGCTGTCGTCGACGATCGGGGATGGCTCACCTTGGTCGATCGGATCAAGGATCTCATCATCGTGTCGGGGTTCAACGTGCACCCGGGCGAGGTGGAAGCAGCGCTCCTCGCGCATCCTGGCGTCGCCGAGGCCGTAGTCATCGGCGTGGCCCATCAAGGCACCGACGAGCGGGTCGAGGCGACGGTCGTTCTCGTCCCTGGAACCCGGGTGAGCCCGGACCAGCTCGTCGAGCATTGCCGTGGCCAGGTCGCGCGCTACAAAGTGCCGACGGTGGTGCGAATCGTCGATGAGCTACCCCACGGACTCACGGGGAAGGTGCTGCGGCGCGCGGTGCGTCCTCGCGCGGGCTCGTGACGAGGAACCCCGCGAACAGTAATGCGATCCCGCCCACCAGCGTCAGCACGAATCCCTCCATTTCACCCAGCACTGAGTTGGCCAGCCCACCCGCGGACAGCACGAGCGTGCCCGCCGCGATGAGGCCGTTCGCAATCGCGAGACGACCTCCGTGCTCGTCACGACGCCGCACGAGACGCGCCGCGCTCCACACGGCCCCCCCGAGAAGAACAACCGCTCCGGCGCTCGACGCAGAGGCCGCGACAGCCCGGGGCAACGGACCGAACACCTCGGACCCCTGGGGCAGCGCATCGGCCGGCACCGATCTGCGCAGCGGGGCTGCGAACACCACCCCGGCACCGAACGCCACGGCGGCCGTGGTGAGGAACGCGACGACGCGTGCCACGGCGGGGCGGGCCAACAGGTACCACGTTCCCACCGCGAGAACGGGGACGTTGATCACCGCCCCGCACGCGTAGAACACGCGAAACGACGCCGAGGACCAGCCGAACGACGCACCCCACCAGGC
>JANMVY010000733.1:0-2188 GCA_031393535.1 Actinomycetes bacterium
ACCGTCGGCGAGATCAGCGACGCACTCGAGAAGGTGTTCGGCCGACACGTCGCCGAAATACGTACGATCTCCGGTGTGTATCGCCACGAGGTCGGCCAGAGCGGCAACGTCGAACGGGTTCGTGCACTCGTCGAGCAGTTCGCCGAGGACGAAGGGCGTCGGCCCCGCATCCTCGTCGCGAAGATGGGCCAGGACGGCCACGACCGCGGGCAGAAGGTCATCGCCACCGCCTTCGCCGATCTCGGCTTCGACGTCGACGTTGGTCCGCTGTTTCAGACCCCTGCCGAGGTGGCGCGTCAAGCCGTCGAAGCCGACGTGCACATTGTGGGTGCGTCCTCGCTCGCCGCGGGGCACCTCACCCTTGTGCCCGGACTGCGCCGCGAGCTGGCCGAGCTCGGTCGCGGCGACATCATGGTCGTCGTCGGTGGGGTGATCCCGCCCCAGGACTTCGACGAGCTGTACGCCGCGGGCGCGGCCGCGATCTTTCCGCCGGGCACAGTCATCGCTGACGCGGCCGGCGACCTGCTCGACAAGCTGCACGCGCAACTCGGCCACGACCGAGCCACGACGGCTCCCTCGGCACCCGACGCGTCGTGAGTTGTTGCGCCCGGGCGCCACAACTCGGTACATGCCGGTGGGGTGGGGGCGGGTAGCCTCGGCGCCGATGAGCCCGCCCATCGACCTCGATCAGTACGTCGCAGGCGTGCTCGCCGGTGACCGCACCACGCTCGGGCGGGCGATCACGCTGGTCGAGTCGACCAGGCCCGAACATCAGGCGCTCGCGCAGCAGTTGTTGATCAGTCTGCTGCCCCATGCCGGCAACGCCCAACGTGTGGGCATCACCGGTGTGCCCGGTGCGGGCAAGTCGACGTTCATCGACACGCTGGGCACCAACCTCACCGGGCGCGGTCACCACGTGGCTGTGTTGGCGGTAGATCCGACATCGTCGCGCACCGGCGGGTCCATCCTCGGTGACAAGACGCGCATGCAGCGACTGGCGGTCGACGCGGCCGCGTTCATCCGTCCGTCGCCCACGAGCGGCACGCTCGGTGGGGTCACGCGTTCGACTCGCGAGTCCATCGTCGTGGTCGAAGCCGCGGGCTATGACGTGGTGCTCGTCGAGACCGTGGGTGTGGGGCAAAGCGAGACGCTCGTCGCCAACATGGTCGACTTCTTCCTCGTGCTGATGATCTCGGGCGCGGGCGACGATCTGCAGGGCATCAAGAAAGGCGTACTCGAACTCGCCGACATGATCGTGGTGAACAAGGCCGACGGCGACAACGAAACGCGCGCCCGCGCCACGGCAAGCGACTATCAACTCGCGCTGCGCATGCTCCAGCCGGCGTCACCCAACTGGAACCCGCCGGTGATCACGTGCAGTGGCATGCACAACGTCGGGATCGACGCGTTGTGGGCACAAGTCGAACTGCACCGTACGAGGCTTCGTGAATCAGGCGAGTGGGCCGCGCGGCGCAGCCAACAGCAGGTCGACTGGATGTGGGCCACTGTCGACGAGCGCCTCGCCGGTGAGTTGCACAACAACGCGAGGGTGCGCACGATGCGCGTCGATCTCGAAGCCGAGGTGCGCGCCGGTCGGCTCACTGCGACCCTGGCCGCCGACCGCCTTCTCGCGGCGTTCCGTGAGTGACATCCACGGCTTCTGAAACAGTCGTTTGAACCAGCGATGGTCGCGCCGCTAGTGTGGCGCCAGCAACAGGGGGGTTTTGGGTTATGAGCGACGGTGCGGTTCCTGCGGTACAGCTGGGTGTTGTTCGGCCGTTCGATCGCATCGAATGGGTCGACGAGATGAAGTTCGGCCGCGTGGCTCCCGAGGTGGCACGCGATGCGAGCAAGCTCGGCGCGCTCCGCAAGTTCATGTCGCGGGGCGAGGAAGGGCTGTACGTGCAGTACTCCACGTTGCCGGGCGACTTCCACATCGCACCGCACAGCCACAGCCACGGCGAGGTGCTCTTCGTGCTGCGTGGCTCGTGCACCGTTGAACCCACGGGCGATCTGCTCGGCCCGAACGACTCCGCAGTGGTACCCGCCAACCATGAGTACGGCCTGCGCGCCGGCCCCGACGGTATGGAGTTCCTCACCATCCGCAACGGCGACGCGACCGTCGCCTTCGACAAGTCGTAGCGGGCATGGCCGGGCGGTTCACGGGCCAGTCGATCGAGCGCGTCGA
>JANMVY010000721.1:0-1684 GCA_031393535.1 Actinomycetes bacterium
GCCGCGGTCATGTGGGCCTGGCCGTAGACCCGCAGGCCCTCGTTGCGGCAACGCTCGAGGAACTTCAAGATGTTGCGGTGGCGGTGCGGGTAGAAGTCGTTGGTCTGCACGACGTTGTAGAGCACCGGGCGACCCGACTCGCGCGCGAGTTCGGCGAAGTGCGCGCCGTCGGCTTTCGGGTTGCCGGTGCCCAGGTTCATCTGGATGAAACCCTGGTTGCGCTCGCCCAGGACGCGGGCAAGTTCGACCGCCAGCTCGTTCGACATGTTGTCGGTGGGCATCGGTGTGCCGTCGTAGTCGCGCTGGTTGCCGATACCTCCGTGGGGTGGCAGGCGCTGGGCCGACCAGCCGGCGGCACCCGCGTCCATTGCATCGCGCAGGATGTCTCGAATCTGCTCGAGCTCGTCCGCGGTGGGTACGCGACCTGCCTTCGCGTCGTCGAGCCCGAGCACCCATACGAGCACCGCGCCAAGGGGCAGGTACGACATGACGTTGATCCCTTTGGGGATGCGACGCAGGCTGTCCATGAACTCGGGGAACGTCTGCCAGTCCCACGGCAACGCAGCCTGCATCGACGCGAGCGGGATGGCCTCGACCCGGGTCAGCGACAACATCATGCGCGCCCGCATGTCGGGCCGCACCGGGGCGAACCCGCCGCCGCAGTTGCCGATCACGACGGTGGTGACGCCGTGCCAGCCCGAGATCGTGCAGTACGGATCCCAGAAGATCTGCGCGTCGTAGTGCGTGTGCAGATCGATGAAGCCGGGCGCGACGATCAACCCTTCCGCCTCGATGACGTGGTCTGCTTCGGCGTTCGTCAGCCGGCCGATCGCCGCGATGCGTCCGTCGCGAATGCCGATGTCGGCGACGAAGCGCGGCGCGCGCGTGCCGTCGAGCACCGTGCCTCGCCGGATCAAGGTGTCGAAGTGGGCCATTGGTGCGTTTCTCCTGCTCGCGACTCGGGTCAGATCCGATACACGCGCTCGGCGGTGCCGGCGAAGAGGCCGTCGCGCTGGGGTGCGGTGTAGCCCGCGGTGAGTACGTCGAAGGCACCGAGCAACTCGTCGTAGGTCGCGAACAACTTGTCGACCGGCCAGTTGGTGTTGATGATGCAGCGATCGGGACCGAACGCGTCGATGCACCCGTGCACCACAGGGGCCAGGCTTTCGAGGGTCCAATGGTTGTCGCCGATGCCGAAGCCCGACACCTTGCACACGATGTTCGCAGCATCGGCCAACATCGTGAGGCCGTCGTACCATCGCTTCATGAAGTCGGGCGTGCGCTCGGTGGGGGTTCCACCGTGACCCAGCACGAACGTCACATCGCGGTGGCGACCGGCGACGGCTGCGAGAGCGGCGAAGCGAGGCAGTCGGACCATGGTGTCGCAGATCAGCCGTAGCTCGCCCATCACGTCGAGCCCGGCGTCGAGCGCGCGATCGTCGAGGTGGTCGGTCAACGTGACATCGCGAACGCCCCGGAAGTTGGCATGTGCAACCTGTCGTTCGAGCACGGCGCGAGTCTCGGGCGCCGACAGGTTTGCGGCCCCGACGATCGCGTTCGGCCAGCCGAGAGAATCGGCCTCGGCCATGCGCTGGAGCCATGCCGTCTCGCTGACCGGATCAGCTGCCTCGGCAGCTTGTACGTGCACCACCTTGGTCACCGGCACCTTCGGGCTCTCGGCGCG